>NZ_JBEORT010000107.1:0-25782 GCF_040302425.1 Streptomyces sp. NPDC126497 | reverse complement strand
GGACCACTCCCGCGGGGTGGTGGTGGTCGCCGCGCTGTACCGGGGGGGGTGCCCGGCGGTGGTGGGGGTGGGGGGGGGGTGCACCCCCCCCGCGCCGACCCTCCGCGACGCGACCCGGGCGCCGCGCGCACCCCGCCGGACCGGGCGGCCGGACCGTGGGCGCGGCCGTTCAGTGGCGGTGGCGCCGCACCATCACCGCGCCCACGACGACCGCGGCCGCCGCGCCGGCGACCATCGCCGGCCTGCGGTGCCGCAGGCCGGCCTCCCCCGCGTGCGCCGCGCTGCTCCGCATCTGCACGGTCATCGCCCCGGCCCGGTCCCGCAGTTCCTCGGCCCGCGCCCGCGCCCTCCCCTTCACATCCATCTTCCCGGCCAACTCCTCGACGGTGTCGCCGAGTTCGTGTCGCGTCCGTTCGATCTGGCGACGCAGCTCGTCGGGCCCCTTGGCCCCCCGCCCCGCCGCGGCGGCCTCCGCGTCGGCCTCCACATGGGCCCCCGCCCGGGACCCCGCGCGCCTCACATCGTGGGTCATCGGTGCGCCCTTCCCTTGATCTCCTCGACATCGGCCTTCACGCTGCCCATGGTCCGCTCGGGCTTGGGCGGAGTGGCCCGCCGCAACTGCCCACGACCGGCGAGGGCGAGCACACCGGCGATGACGAACAGAAGGCCCGTGACGATGAGCGCCGCCGCCCACAGCGGCAGCACCAGATCCAGCGCGGCGACACACGTACCGGCCAGCGCGAGCAGTCCCGCATAGGCGAACGCCCCCGCCGCGCCCAGCATCCCGCCGCCGCGCCCCGCACGGCGGCCCTTCTCCGCCAGCTCCTCCTTGGCGAGCGCCACCTCCTGCCGGGCGAGCCGGGAGATCTGTTCGGTGGCCTGTCCGACGAGCTCGCCCACACTGTGCTCGTCGCGAACCGGCCGTCGCTCGATGGTTCCGGTCACGATGCGCCTCCTCTCGGGTCGGGCCCCCCGAGTACCCCTGCCGTCCCGGCGCTATCCATAAAGCAACGCTTAGCGGTACCGGACACGACATGTAAGTGGACCTTCACGGTCCACCGGCGGACACTGCCTCCATGACCCCCTCCCTCGGCCGCACCCTGTGCGCGATGATCACCCCGTTCACCCTCTCCGGCGCCCTCGACCTCGACGGCGCCCAGCGCCTGGCCGGCCACCTGGTCGCCCGGGGCTGCGACGGCCTGGTCCTCTCGGGGACCACGGGCGAGTCCCCCACCACCACCGACGCGGAGAAGTCGTCCCTGCTCGAGGCGGTGCGCGAAGCCGTCGGCACCCGGGCGACGATCGTCGCGGGCGTCGGCACCCCCGACACCGCCCACACCGCGGAACTGGCCCGCGCGGCGGAGGAGGCCGGCGCGGACGCCCTCCTGGTGACGGCCCCGTACTACAGCAGGCCCCCGCAGGACGCGGTCGAGGCCCACTTCCTCGACGTCGCGGAGGCCACGGCCCTCCCCCTCGTCCTGTACGACATCCCGGCCCGCACGGGGGTCCGCATCGAACCGGAGACGCTGCTCCGCCTGGCGGACCACCCCCGGATCACGGCGGTCAAGGACTGCTCCCACGACTTCCTGGCCGCCCAGAAGGTCATGTCCCGCACCGGCCTCGCGTACTACGCGGGCAGCGACGAACACAGCCTGGCCCTCTACGCGGTGGGCGCCGCCGGCTGCGTCAGCACGGTCGCCAACGTGGTCCCGGACCGCGTCCGCGCCGTGCTGGACGCCTTCGACGCGGGCGACACGGCGGGAGCGGCGCGCCTGCAGCGACGCACGGTCCCCCTCATCGAGGCGATGACGGCGAACGGCCTCCCCGGCACGGTCACCGCGAAGGCCCTGCTCACCGCCCTGGGGCTCCCCGCGGGCCCGGTCCGCCCGCCGCTGAGGCCCGCCGGCCGGCACGCGGCCGACGGGCTCAGGGCGGTGTACGAGGAGCTGACCGGGCCGGTCTAGGAACGGCGCTCGGCGAAGACCGGCTCCCACTCCACCGTCTCGAAGGTATCGCCCGGCTCGCGCACTCCGCTGAGCGGCACCACCTTCTCGCTGCCGAGGGTGACCAGTACCAGTCGCGGCTTGTACTCCTGCGACCCGGGAGCCCGCTCCCAGGCGATGAGCCGCCGGTCGTCGGCCCAGGCGAGCAGCTCCGCCCCGCGCACCCGGGCGACCTCCTCGCCCGTGCGCGGATCGTGGATCCCGGACCAGGAGGTGTCCTTGGCCTCGGCCGTCAGGCCGAGCGCGGCCAGCTTGCCGTCGGGGGACAGCCGTGCCGGGACGTCGGACCGCAGGTGCCGTTCCTCCGCGGGCGCGGGAACCGTGTCCCCGGTGAGGTCGTGGAACTGCTGCAGTCCGTCCCTGTCCCCGATGACCTGCGAGTACACGAGCCGGCCGTCCCGGGAGAACGCGAAGTCCTGCCGTTCGTTGATGTCCTCGCGGGCCGCGACCGGACTCCAGTCGCCCCGGCCGTCGGCCACGTCCAGGACGTAGAAGCCGCTCCGGGAGGGGCGGCCGTCGGACGGCGGCAGCCAGGCCACGTCCCCGGAGGAGCCCTCCATCCGCTCGACCCGGTCGGGGTGTTCGCCGTAGGTCGTGGCGACGAGCCTGCTCCCGTCGCGCGAGTAGGCGAGGCCGCCGACTCCGCGGTCGACGGTGATCCACCGGTCGACCCGGCCCGTGGCCAGGTCGAGGACGCCGATCCGCCGGGCGGGCAGCTTGCGCTCCAGTACGGCCGCGGTCCGCGCACCGGGCGCCACGGCGACGAACGACCACCGGTCGTCCTTCTCGTACGTCCCGGTCTCCGGGTCGAGCAGCCAGTAGGTGCGGGTCCGCACCCCTTCGTCGTCCGACCGGGCCGCGACGTCCACCCGGTAGTAGGCGGCCAGCACGGACCCGCCGGCCGCGATCAGATCGCGCGGCGGCGACTGGTCCGGGTGCGCGGAGACACTGCTCCCGTCCAGGAGGGAGGCGGGACGGACGTCCTCCTTGCCGGAGTCCAGCAGCGGCACGCCGACGGCGACCGCGACGACGGCCGCCACGGCGGCGGCGCCGCCCGCCAGCCCGCGGACCCGGCGCCGCCGCCGTACCGCCAGCACCCGGTCGGCGAACCCCGGAGCGGGCGCGGTCAGTTCCGCCGCCTGTTCACGCAACGCGGCACGCACGAGTTCGTCGACGTTCACGACCGCACCTCCACGGGCGGGTAGTCACCGGCCGGCCGCCCGTCCCCGGACGGGCCGAGGGAGCGCAGCTCCGGCGCGAGGGCCCGCAGCCGGGCCAGGGAGCGGTGGGTGGTGGACCGTACGGTGCCCACCGAGCAGCCGAGGATGCGGGCCACCTCGGCCTCGGGCAGGTCCTCGAAGTAGCGCAGCACCAGCATGGTCCGCTGCCGTGCGGTCAGCCGGGCCAGCGCGCCCCGCATCAGCAGGCGCAGCTCCGCGTCGGCCGGGGCGGTGCCCCCGCCGGCTCCGGGCTCCGGCGGTTCCGCCACGCTGAGTTCACGCCTGCGCCACTTCAGCCGCCAGCGGCTGATCTGCTGCCGGTAGAGGATCTGCCGTACGTACGCCTCGGGTTCGTCGATGCGGTGCCAGCGGCCCACCGCCTTGATCAGCGCGTTCTGCAGCAGGTCCTCGCCCGCGTGCCGGTCGCCGCCGCTCAGCAGGACCGCGGTCTTCAGCAGCGCGGGCGACCGGTTCGCCACGAACTCCCGGAAACTCTCCTGCGCTTCGGCATCCATCGTCACCTTCTCTTCTCCGGGAGCGGGCCCTGTGTCCGCTCCCCCGCGCCCTCATGGACGCGCGCGGGCGCCTCCCGCTATGCCACCGCACAGCGGAATGACGGAAACGAACGGGCCGGACCGCGCCGCGTACGCACGCGGCGCGGTCCGGCCCGCCGAAGCACTCCCGGTCCCGCACGGCCCCGACGTCACGGGGAGCGACCCCCACGAGGGCGTACGGGCGCCGCGGCCGGCTCAGTTGTGGCTGTGCAGGACCTCGTTGAGGCCGCCCCAGACCGCGTTGTTCGGGCGGGCCTCGACGGTGCCGGTGACGGAGTTGCGGCGGAACAGGATGTGGGAGGCGCCGGACAGTTCGCGGGCCTTGACGACCTGGCCGTCGGGCAGGGTGACGCGGGTGCCGGCGGTGACGTACAGGCCGGCCTCGACCACGCACTCGTCGCCCAGCGCGATGCCGACGCCCGCCTCGGCGCCGACCAGGCAGCGCTCGCCGATGACGATGCGCACGTTGCCGCCGCCGGAGAGGGTGCCCATGGTGGAGGCGCCGCCGCCGATGTCCGAGCCGTCGCCGACGACGACACCGGCCGAGATGCGGCCCTCGACCATCGACGTGCCGAGCGTGCCGGCGTTGAAGTTGACGAAGCCCTCGTGCATCACGGTGGTGCCCTCGGCGAGGTGCGCGCCGAGCCGCACCCGGTCGGCGTCGGCGATGCGGACGCCCTTGGGGGCGACGTAGTCCGTCATGCGCGGGAACTTGTCGATCGAGGTCACCTGGAGGTGCAGGCCCTCGGCGCGGGCGTTCAGCCGCACCTTCTCCAGGTCGTCCACGGCGACCGGGCCGAGGGAGGTCCAGGCGACGTTGGCGAGGTGGGCGAAGATGCCGTCCAGGTTCTGCCCGTGCGGCCGGACCAGGCGGTGCGAGAGCAGGTGGAGGCGCAGGTAGACGTCGTGCGCGTCGACCGGCTTCTCGGCCAGCGAGGAGATGACCGTGCGGACCGCGACCACCTCGACGCCCCGGCGGGCGTCCGGACCGACCGCCGCGGTGGCGCCGCCGCCCAGCAGTTCCGCGGCCTGTTCGGCGGAGAGCCGCTCGGTGCCGGACGGGCCGGGCTCGTCGGCCAGGACGGGGGCGGGGAACCAGGTGTCGAGGACGGTGCCGTCGGCGGCGACGGTGGCGAGGCCGGCGGCCACCGCGCCGGAGGTGCTGTGAGCAGTCGTGTCGGTCATGAGGGCAACCTAACCAACCGGTGGCCGCGGACGCGAACCGGTGCGGACCACGTCTCGGCGTGCGGTCCGCGCGGGCGGCACGCCCCGCCGGCCGGCGCCGTTCAGTGCGCCCCGCCCAGGTTGAGCACCACCACTCCGGCGATGATCAGCGCGATGCCGCCGACCTTGGCCGCGGTGAGTCCCTCGCCCAGGAACATCGTGCCGATCACCGCGATGGCGGCCGTCCCGACCCCTGACCAGACGGCGTACGCCGTGCCGATCGACAGGGTCTTCAGGGTCTGCGCGAGCAGCGCGAACGCCACCAGGTATCCGGCGACGGTGACGACCGAGGGCCACAGCCGGGTGAATCCCTCGCTGTACTTCATGGCGGTCGTCCCGACCACTTCCGCTGCGATGGCTCCGGCGAGCAGTGCGTACCCCATGACGTGATCGTAGCCAGGGACGACCGCACGCGAGGCGGCCCCCCGCGGTGCGCGGGGGGCCGCTCGGCCGACCGTTCGCTCAGACGTTGAAGCCCAGCGCCCGCAGCTGCTCACGGCCGTCGTCCGTGATCTTGTCGGGACCCCACGGCGGCATCCAGACCCAGTTGATGCGCAACTCGCTGACCAGGCCGTCCGTGGCGGACTTGGCCTGGTCCTCGATGACGTCCGTCAGCGGGCAGGCCGCGGAGGTCAGGGTCATGTCGACGGTCGCCACATTGGAGTCGTCGACGTGGATGCCGTAGATCAGGCCGAGGTTGACGACGTCGATGCCCAGCTCGGGGTCGACGACGTCCATCAGGGCCTCGCGGAGCTCCTCCTCCGAGGCCGGCTTCATCTCCAGGGTCTCGCTCATGCCGTTGTCCTTTCGGCGTCGGCGCCCAGCGCCTGGGCCGTCGCGTCCTTCCACGCCATCCAGCTGAGGAGGGCGCACTTGACCCGTGCGGGGTACTTGGAGACCCCGGCGAACGCGACCGCGTCCTCCAGGATCTCCTCCATCGCGTCGTCGGGCTCGATCTTCCCCTTGGACTGCATCAGCTCCAGGAAGGTCCCCTGGATCCGCTGCGCCTCGGCGAGGTCCTTGCCGACCAGCAGGTCGTTCAGCACGGAGGCGGAGGCCTGGCTGATGGAACAGCCCTGCCCCTCGTAGCTGACGTCGCTGATCCTCGTGCCGTCGTACTTCACGCGGAGCGTGATCTCGTCGCCGCACGTCGGGTTGACGTGGTGCACCTCGGCGTCGCCGTCCCGCAAGCCCCGCCCGTGCGGGTTCTTGTAGTGGTCCAGGATGACGTCCTGGTACATGGAGTCCAGCTTCACGCCTCAGCCCTTCATCCGAAGAAGTTCCGTACGTGCTCCAGGCCGTCGACCAGTGCGTCGATCTCGGCCGGCGTGGAGTACAGATAGAACGACGCCCGCGTGGTCGCGGGAATTCCGTACCGCAGGCAGACGGGGCGGGCGCAGTGGTGGCCCACGCGTACCGCGATGCCCTGTTCGTCGAGGACCTGGCCCACGTCGTGCGGGTGGATGTCGCCGAGCGTGAACGAGATCGCCGCTCCCCGGTCCTCGGCCGTGGTGGGGCCGATGATGCGCAGGTCCGGGACCTCGGCCAGGCGCTTGACCGCGTACTCGGTGATGGCGTGCTCGTGGGAGAGGATCTTGTCCATGCCGATGGCCGACAGGTAGTCGATCGCCGCGCCGAGACCGACCGCCTGGGCGATCGGCGGGGTGCCCGCCTCGAACTTGTGCGGGGCCGGCGCGTAGGTCGACGAGCTCATCGAGACGGTCTCGATCATCTCGCCGCCGCCGAGGAACGGGGGCAGGTCCTCCAGCAGCTCCTGGCGGCCCCAGAGCACGCCTATGCCGGTCGGGCCGCACATCTTGTGGCCGGTGAAGGCCACGAAGTCGGCCTGGAGGGCCTGGACGTCCAGCGGCATGTGCGGCGCGGCCTGGGAGGCGTCGATGCACACCAGGGCGCCGACCTCCTGGGCGCGGCGCACGATCGCCTCGACCGGGTTGACCGTGCCCAGGATGTTGGAGACCAGCACGAAGGAGACGATCTTCGTCTTCTCGGTGATGACCTCGTCGATGCGGGAGAGGTCGAGCCGGCCGTCGTCGGTCAGCCCGAACCACTTCAGCTTCGCGCCGGTGCGCTGCGCCAGCAGCTGCCACGGCACGATGTTGGAGTGGTGCTCCATCTCCGTGATGACGATCTCGGTCTCGTGGTCCACCCGGTAGGGCTCGTCGGCCCAGCCGAGCATGTTGGCCACGAGGTTGAGCGACTCGGAGGCGTTCTTGGTGAAGATCACCTCGTTGCGCGAGGGCGCGTTGACGAACTCCGCGACCTTGTCGCGCGCGCCCTCGTACAGCGCCGTGGCCTCCTCGGCGAGCACATGCACACCGCGGTGGACGTTGGCGTTGTAGCGCTCGTAGTACTCGCTCAGGGCGTCCAGCACCTGGCGCGGCTTCTGGCTGGTCGCCGCGTTGTCCAGGTACACGAGCTTGCGCCCGTCGTGGACCTGCCGGTCCAGGACGGGGAAGTCCTTGCGGATCGCCTCGGTGTCGAGGAGGCCCGGCAGCTGTGTCACTCGGATGCGCCACCCTTCGTGTATGCCTCGTAGCCCTCGGCCTCGAGCTTGTCGGCGAGTTCGGCGCCGCCGGACTCGACGATCTTGCCGGCCGCGAAGACGTGGACGTGGTCGGGCTTGATGTAGCGCAGGATGCGCGTGTAGTGCGTGATCAGCAGGGTGCCGACCTCGCCGGACTCGCGGACGCGGTTGACGCCCTCGGAGACGACGCGCAGGGCGTCGACGTCCAGGCCGGAGTCGGTCTCGTCGAGGATCGCGACCTTCGGCTTGAGCAGTTCGAGCTGGAGGATCTCGTGGCGCTTCTTCTCACCGCCGGAGAAGCCCTCGTTGACGTTGCGCTCGGCGAAGGCGGGGTCCATGTTGAGGCGCTCCATGGCCTCCTTGACCTCCTTCACCCAGGTGCGCAGCTTGGGGGCCTCGCCGCGGACGGCGGTGGCGGAGGTGCGCAGGAAGTTGGAGACGGAGACGCCGGGGACCTCGACCGGGTACTGCATGGCGAGGAACAGGCCGGCGCGGGCGCGCTCGTCGACGGACATCTCCAGGACGTCCTCGCCGTCGAGGGTGACGGTGCCGCCGGTGATCGTGTACTTGGGGTGACCCGCGAGGGAGTAGGCGAGGGTCGACTTGCCGGAGCCGTTGGGGCCCATGATGGCGTGCGTCTCGCCCTGCTTCACGGTGAGGTCGACGCCCTTGAGGATCTCCTTCGTGGCGTTGTCGGCCTCGACGGTGACGTGCAGGTCTCGGATTTCAAGCGTTGCCATGGGTGCCTCAGGACTCCTGGGTGAGGGAGACGAGCACGTCGTCCCCTTCGATCTTGACGGGGTATACGGGGACGGGGCGCGTCGCCGGAAGGGCGTCGGGCTTGCCGGAACGGAGGTCGAAACGCGAGCCGTGCAGCCAGCACTCGATGTGGCAGTCGTCCACCTCGCCCTCCGCGAGGGAGACGTTCGCGTGCGAGCAGATGTCGTGGATCGCGAACACCTCCCCCCCGGTCTGCACGAGGGAGACCGGCGTGCCGTCGAGTTCCACCCGCTTCGGGGTGTCCTCCTCCAGCTCGCTCAGCCCGCAGGCGCGTACGAAGGTCATGCGACCGCCGCCTCCAGCTCCTCCTCGATCTTGGCGATCAGGCGCTCCTCGATGTCCGGGACGCCGATCTGCTGGACGAGCTCGGCGAAGAAGCCGCGGACCACCAGACGGCGGGCGTCCTTCTCGGGGATGCCGCGGGCCATCAGGTAGAAGAGCTGCTCGTCGTCGAAGCGGCCGGTCGCGGAGGCGTGGCCGGCGCCGACGATCTCGCCGGTCTCGATCTCCAGGTTCGGCACCGAGTCGACCCGCGCCCCGTCGGTGAGGACGAGGTTGCGGTTCATCTCGTAGGTGTCGGTGCCCTCGGCCTTGGCCTCGATGAGCACGTCGCCGATCCACACGGCATGCGCGTCGTCGCCCTGCAGCGCGCCCTTGTAGACGACGTTGGACGTGCAGTGCGGGACGTTGTGGTCGACCAGGAGGCGGTGCTCCTGGTGCTGGCCGGCGTCGGTGAAGTACAGGCCGAACAGCTCGGCCTCGCCGCCGGTGCCCGCGTAGGCGACGCGCGGGTGGAGGCGGACGAGGTCGCCGCCGAAGGTGACGACGACCGACTTGAAGGAGGCGTCACGGCCGACGAGGGCGTTGTGCTGGGCGACGTGCACCGCCTTGTCGTCCCAGTCCTGGACGGAGACGACGGTCAGCTTGGCGCCGTCGCCGAGGACGTAGTCGACGTTGGCGGCGAGCACCGCGTCACCGGTGTGGTCGATGACCACGAGGGCCTCAGCGAAGGCGCCGAGCTCGATCACCTGCTGGCCGTAGGCGGTGCCGCCCTCACCGTGCACCGCGATGCGGATCGGCTCGGTGAGGACGGTCTCCTTGGGCACGGTCACGACCGAGGCCTGTTCGAAGGCGGAGTACGCCTGGGCGGCGACGCGGTCCACCGGGGCGCCGGCGCGGCCGAGCCGCGCGTCGTCGCGGCCCACGGTCTCGACGGTGACGCCCTCGGGCGCCTCGACGGTGACCTTGACGCCCTCGCCGGTGGCGGTGGCGGTGCCGTCGTGCAGCCCGCGCAGCCGGTCCAGCGGGGTGAACCGCCACTCCTCCTCGCGACCGTGGGGGACGGGGAAGTCCGCCACGTCGAAGGAGGGGGGCGCGCTCATGCGGGTGGCGACGGTCGACTCCGCGGCGACCGCGATCGAACCGGCGGTGGTGGATCCCACCGGGATGTTCTGAGCCTCAGCCATGGCTGTCGTAGTGCTCGCTTTCCTTACGTAAGGGGCTTGACGGAACGGCGGGGCGGCCGGTGGCCGCCCCCGGCCGGTGTCAGCCGACCGCGCCTTCCATCTGCAGCTCGATCAGCCGGTTGAGCTCGAGCGCGTACTCCATCGGCAGTTCCTTGGCGATCGGCTCGACGAAGCCGCGCACGATCATCGCCATCGCCTCGAACTCGCTCAGACCGCGGCTCATCAGGTAGAAGAGCTGGTCCTCGGAGACCTTGGAGACGGTCGCCTCGTGGCCCATGGACACGTCGTCCTCGCGGACGTCCACGTAGGGGTAGGTGTCCGAGCGGGAGATGGTGTCCACGAGCAGCGCGTCGCAGAGCACGTTGGACTTGGAGCCCGGGGCGCCCTCGCCGATCTCGATCAGACCGCGGTAGGAGGTACGGCCGCCGCCGCGCGCCACCGACTTGGAGACGATGTTGGACGAGGTGTTGGGGGCCATGTGGACCATCTTGGCGCCCGCGTCCTGGTGCTGGCCCTCGCCGGCGAAGGCGATGGACAGCGTCTCGCCCTTGGCGTGCTCGCCCATCAGGTAGACGGCCGGGTACTTCATCGTCACCTTGGAGCCGATGTTGCCGTCGACCCACTCCATGGTCGCGCCCTCGTAGGCCACGGCGCGCTTGGTGACCAGGTTGTAGACGTTGTTCGACCAGTTCTGGATGGTCGTGTAGCGGCAGCGGGCGTTCTTCTTGACGATGATCTCGACGACCGCGGAGTGCAGCGAGTCCGACTTGTAGATCGGGGCGGTGCATCCCTCGACGTAGTGCACGTAGGCGCCCTCGTCGACGATGATCAGGGTCCGCTCGAACTGGCCCATGTTCTCGGTGTTGATCCGGAAGTAGGCCTGGAGCGGGATCTCGACGTGCACGCCCGGCGGCACGTAGATGAAGGAGCCGCCGGACCACACGGCGGAGTTCAGCGACGCGAACTTGTTGTCGCCGACCGGGATGACCGTGCCGAAGTACTCCTTGAAGAGCTCGGGGTGCTCCTTCAGGGCGGTGTCGGTGTCCAGGAAGATGACGCCCTGCTCCTCCAGGTCCTCACGGATCTGGTGGTAGACGACCTCCGACTCGTACTGGGCGGCGACACCGGCGACGAGGCGCTTCTTCTCGGCCTCCGGGATGCCCAGCTTGTCGTAGGTGTTCTTGATGTCCTCGGGCAGGTCCTCCCAGGACTCCGCCTGCTTCTCCGTGGAGCGCACGAAGTACTTGATGTTGTCGAAGTCGATGCCGGAGAGGTCGGAGCCCCAGTTCGGCATGGGCTTCTTCTCGAACAGCCGCAGGCCCTTGAGGCGGAGCTTGGTCATCCACTCCGGCTCGTCCTTCTTCGCGGAGATGTCCCGGACGACTTCCTCGTTCAGGCCGCGGCGCGCGGACGCACCGGCCTCGTCACGGTCGGCCCAGCCGTATTCGTAGGTGCCCAGACCCTCCAGCTCGGGGTGGGCAGTCTCCGTGGGGAGAGTCATGCGGGGTTCCTCCCGGACGTGCTTGCAGATGCGTTGTGGGAAATCTTGGGGATGAACGTCGTGCAGACGCCGTCGCCGTGCGCGATCGTCGCCAGCCGCTGTACGTGCGTACCGAGAAGCTCGGCGAAAAATTCCGTCTCGGCCTCGCAGAGCTGTGGAAACTTTTCGGCGGCGTGGGCGACCGGGCAGTGGTGCTGGCAGAGCTGCTCGCCGACCGGTGCGCTCCGCGCAGTCGCAGCGTACCCGTCCGCGCTGAGGGCCTTGGCCAGTGCTTCCGTCCGCTCCTCGGGGGCCGCGGCCTCGACCGCCTTGCGGTAGGCGCCCGCCTGGGCGGCGATCCGGGCACGGGCGAACGCGGCGATCGCCTCGTCGCCGCCCTCCCGCTCGCCGATCCAGCGCAGGGCGTCCACGGCCAGCTTGTCGTACGACTGGTCGAAGGCGTCCCGCCCGCAGTCGGTGAGGGCGAACACCTTGGCCGGACGCCCGCGCGTGCGCGCGCCGTAGACCCGCCGCTCGCGGGCCTCCACGACGTTGTCGGCGGCCAGCGCGTCCAGGTGCCGGCGCACGGCCGCCTGGGTGAGTCCGAGGCGCTCGGCCAGCTCGGCGACGGTCGACGGGCCGTGGTCCAGGATGGAACGGGCGACGCGGTTGCGGGTGGACCGCTCACCGGTTGCCAGTTCCTCGTGGGGAGCCTCGCCAACGTTTTTCACAACGCCATTGTTGCGTAATTCGTCCGAGCCGGGCAAGCCGCGCCCGGACGGCCCGGAGGTGCGCTGCATCACTTAGGCATACCTAACGTGACCTGCGGAAACGATCTTTGATCGATCACAGCGGCGGCGTCCCACGAGGGCTTCCCGGACGCCCGGGGACCCTGCCCGCACCCCCTCCGACCGGCCCACTTGCGAGGCGCGGCACTCTCGACGCGCCGGGCCCGGACGGTGCGCCGGCGGTCCCCCGCCGGGTGCGGCGGCCCTTACGACCCGGCGTTCGGACGCCCCGGCCGCCTCCCTAGAATCGTGACCCATGCGAAGTGAGCCCGTGGTCCAGGTGCAGGCCCTGGTGAAGCGGTACGGCACGAAGACCGCGGTGGACGGCCTCGACCTGGTGGCCCGGCAGGGCGTCACCGCCGTGCTCGGCCCCAACGGGGCGGGCAAGACGACCACGGTCGAGACCTGCGAGGGGTACCGGCGGCCGGACTCCGGCACGGTGCGCGTCCTGGGCCTCGACCCGGTGAGGCAGTCGGCGGCGCTGCGGCCCCGCGTCGGCGTGATGCTCCAGTCCGGCGGCGTCTACTCGGGCGCCCGGGCCGACGAGATGCTCCGGCACGTGGCGAAACTGCACGCGCGCCCGCTGGACGTGGACGGGCTGATCGAGCGGCTGGGCCTCGGGTCCTGCGGCCGCACGTCGTACCGGCGCCTCTCCGGCGGCCAGCAGCAGCGGCTCGCGCTCGCGATGGCCGTGGTGGGGCGCCCGGAACTGGTGTTCCTGGACGAGCCGACCGCCGGTCTCGACCCGCAGGCCCGCCACGCCACCTGGGACCTGGTCCGCGATCTGCGCGCGGACGGCGTCTCCGTGATCCTCACCACCCACCACATGGACGAGGCCGAGCAGCTCGCCGACGACGTGGCGATCATCGACGCCGGCCGGGTGATCGCCCAGGGCTCCCCCGACGAGCTGTGCAGGGGCGGCGCCGAGAACACGCTCCGCTTCTCCGGACGGCCGGGGCTGGACGTGGTGTCCCTGCTGAAGGCGCTGCCCGACGGCTCCACGGGCGCCGAGGTGGCCCCCGGCTCGTACCGGATCGTCGGCGAGGTCGACCCGCAGCTGCTCGCCACGGTGACGTCCTGGTGCGCGCAGCACGGGGTGATGCCGGACAGGATCTCGGTGGAGCGGCACACCCTCGAGGACGTCTTCCTGGAACTCACCGGCAAGGAGTTGCGCTCATGACGTCGGCCCGCACCGGGACCGGCCGGGGGCCCGGGGGACGCCCCCCGGGACAGCACAGCCCGGAACTCACCGGCAAGGAGTTGCGCTCATGACGGCCACCGGCACCTACACCCCGAAGCCGGGGGCCGCCCCCCTGACCCGCATGATCGCCGCGCAGGCCGCGCTCGAGACGAAGATGCTGCTGCGCAACGGCGAGCAGCTGCTGCTGACGGTGGTCATCCCCACGCTGCTGCTGGTGCTCTTCAGCACCGTGGACGTGGTGGACACCGGTGAGGGCGAGGCGGTGGACTTCCTCGCCCCCGGCATCCTCGCGCTCGCGGTGATGTCGACGGCGTTCACCGGGCAGGCCATCGCCACCGGCTTCGAGCGCCGCTACGGCGTGCTGAAGCGGCTGGCCTCCTCACCGCTGCCGCGCTGGGGGCTGATGACCGCGAAGACGCTGTCGGTGCTGGTCACCGAGGTCCTCCAGGTGGTCCTGGTGACGGTGATCGCCCTCGCGCTCGGCTGGTCGCCGCAGGGCGGCCCGCTCTCCGTGGTGCTGCTGCTGGTGCTGGGTACCGCCGCCTTCTCCGGGCTCGGTCTGCTGATGGCGGGCACCCTCAGGGCCGAGGCGACGCTCGCCGCCGCCAACCTGGTGTTCCTGCTGCTGCTCGTCGGCGGCGGGGTGGTCGTCCCGCTGGACGAGTTCCCGGACGCGGCGCGGGACGTCCTGGGCCTGCTGCCGATCTCCGCGCTGTCGGAGGGGCTGCGGGACGTGCTCCAGCACGGGGCCGGGGTGCCGTGGGGGAACCTCGGGATCCTCGCCGCGTGGGCTGTCGCGGGCCTCGCGGCGGCCGGGAAGTTCTTCCGCTGGGAGTAGGGGCCATGGCCGGGACGGACCCTCGTGAAAGCGTGCACAAGCGGCGGCCTACGATGGGACGCGTGCCAAACGTGACCCGCGCCGACGCCCAGGCGGCCCTGCGCAACCCGCTCGCCTTCATCGCCGCACGCTGGACCCCGGATCCCCGGACCGTCCGGCGCGCGGCCCTCGCCGCCCTCGTCATGGCGGTGGTCATCGTGGTCACCGGCGGTGCCGTGCGGCTGACCGGCTCCGGCCTGGGCTGCCCGACCTGGCCCAAGTGCACCGAGGACTCGCTCACCACCACCAGCGCGATGGGCCTGCACGGCGTCATCGAGTTCGGCAACCGCCTGCTGACGTACGTGCTGTGCGCCGCCGTCGGCTGGGCGATCGTCGCCGCGCGCTCCGAGAAGCCGTACCGGCGTGGTCTCACCCGCCTGGGCTGGACGCAGTTCTGGGTCGTCATGGGCAACGCGATCCTCGGCGGCATCGTGGTCCTCGTCGGTCTGAACCCGTACACGGTCGCGGCGCACTTCCTGCTCTCCACCGCGCTGATCGCGGTCGCCACGGTGATGTGGCAGCGCACCCGGGAGGGCGACGAGCCGCCCCGGCCGCTGGTCGGCAAGGCCGTGCAGCAGCTGGTGTGGTTCATGGTGGCCGCCTCCGTGCTGCTGATCGCGGTCGGCACGGTGGTGACCGGCGCGGGCCCGCACGCGGGCGACTCCAGCGAGGTCCCGCGGATGCCGCTGGACTGGGAGACGGTCAGCAAGGTGCACGCGGTACTGGCGTGGATCGTGGTGACGCTGGCCTTCGCCCTGTGGTTCGTGCTGAAGGCGGTCGACGCCCCCGCGGGACCGCTTGCCCGCACCCGCGAGCTGTTCCTGATCCTGCTCGCCCAGGGCGTCATCGGCTACGTCCAGTACTTCACCGACCTCCCCGAGGTCCTGGTCGGCCTGCACATGTTCGGCTCCTGCGTGATGTGGGTCTGGGTGCTGCGGGTGCTGCTGTCGCTGCGCGAGCGCCCGGCCGGGAGGACCTCCGCCCCGGCTCCCGGCCCCGCCGGACGGCTGGAGCCCGCCGCCGGCTGACGGCGGCCTCCTCAGAGCAGTCCGTACACCCGGGCCGCGTTCCCCGAGGCGATCAGGCCGGCCACCCGCTGGGCGTCGTCCGGTGACCACGCGCCCTCGGTCACCCAGGCGCCGAGCACCCGGGCGAGGGCCTCGCGGAACAGGTGGGCGCCGACCACGTGCAGTTCGGGCAGGCCGCGGGCGCCGCTGGAGAAGAGGATCTTGCCGAAGGGGGCGAGTTCCAGGACCTCCGCGAGGACGGTCGCCGCGCGGGCGCCGGTGCGGACCAGGGCGGCGCCGCAGTCGGCGTAGACGTGCGGGAAGACACCGGCGAGGTGGGCGGCGTGGCGGTGGTACGGGTAGCCGTGCAGCAGCACGAGGTCGGTGCCGAGACCGGTGGTGGCCCGGGCGAAGTCGGTCAGCAGCACCGGGTCGGCGCGGTCGGCGCGGGCGCCCGGTGCGGCGAGGCCGGCGTGCAGCTGGAGGGGCCGGCCCGAGGCGACGGCGGTCCACAGCAGGTGCCGGAGCAGCACGGGGTCGCTCAGTTCGTCCCCGACCCGGCGCGCGGCCAGCCAGCGTCCCGCCGCGCCGCGCACCTCGCCCGGTCCGGGCGGCTCGGGGGTGAGCCCCAGGCCGTGCCGCACACCGGCGACGGAGGTGAAGGCGACGGCGTGCGCGGCGGCCGCGTGCACCGACTCGGCGAGGTTGGCGAGGAAGGACTCGACGGTGCCGGAGGTGTCGGCGACCTGTTCGGCGAGCTGTTCCAGACGGACGATCTCGTGGGCCTCGGCGTCCCCGGCCGCGCCCAGCTCGGTGGGGCCGGTGAGGTCGCCGGGCAGGCCGGTGTCGACGAGGTAGGCGGTGATGCCGCTGCCCCGCAGCAGCCGCCGTCCGGCCTCGAGGACGCCGAGTTCCCGGCGCCGGGCGAGGTAGCGGGCGGGCGGGCAGTGCGGTTCCAGGCCGAGCAGGGGCGGGCACCAGCGGCGTACGGCGAAGCCGGTCTGGGTGTCGAAGAGCGTGGTGCCGGGGGCGGGCGGCCCCTCGGTGCGGGCGAGCTGGGCCTCGAAGGTTCCGAGACCCAGCTCCGTGCGGAGCACTCCGTGGCAGTACTGGTCCACGAGTGAGGGCATGTCGATCATCCGGGACTCCCCGTGACGGGACCGTGTGTCGGTGCTTCACGGGTCCTAACGGGTGAACCTGGCACGAGGTGGCGCGGGGGCGCCGGCCGGGTGACGGCCGGCCCCTCGACGGGCCCTCACGTCCACGCCGCGGGGGCGCGCCGGCCCGCCGCCGCGCCCCGGGCCGGTCTGCCGCTCAGCCGTTGGCGGGACCGCCCACCTGGATCCCCGCCATACGGCTCCACTCGTACGGGCCCGTCCTCACCTTCGCCGCGAACTCGCCGTCGAAGTTCTCGTGGACGGTGATGCCCGCCTTCTCCACGGCCTTCTCGGCGATCTCCACGGAGGGGGCGAAGACGTCGCCCCAGCCGCCGTCCTCGCCAACGAGGACGATGCGGGCGCCGCGCTGTCCCAGGTAGGCGATCTGGCCCTCGGCGCCGCCGTGCGCCGCGGCGAAGCCACTGATCTGCTGGGCGAGCCGGGCCGCCTTCTGCTCGGCCTTCGGGTCCACCTGCTGCGTGTCTGCCATGACCAGGATGCTACCGGCGGGTAGGTCGAACGGCGACGGGCGGGGTCCGTGGCCTTGGCCACGGACCCCGCCCGGTCGGCGGACGAGGAGCGGTCAGCGCAGGAACGGGTCCACCGCGACGGCCACGAAGAGCAGCGACACATAGGTGATGGACCAGTGGAACAGGCGCATCTCCTTCAGCTTGCCGCCCGTCACCTCGGCCTTCGCGCGGTTCAGCAGCGCGTGCGCCTCCCACAGCCACCAGCCGCCCGCCGCCAGGGCGACCGCCGTGTAGAACCAGCCGGTGTAGCCGAGCGGGGTGAGCAGCAGGGACACCGCGACCATGACCCAGCTGTAGAGCACGATCTGCCGGGCGACCGTCTTGTTGCCGGCGATCACCGGCAGCATCGGCACGCCGACGCGCGCGTAGTCGTCCTTGACCTTCATGGACAGCGGCCAGTAGTGCGGCGGCGTCCAGAAGAAGATGACGAGGAAGAGGACGACCGGCGCCCACGACATCGAGTTGGTGACCGCGGACCAGCCGATCAGCACCGGCATGCAGCCGGCGATGCCGCCCCACACGATGTTCTGCGACGTACGCCGTTTGAGGATCATCGTGTAGACGACGACGTAGAAGAGGAGGGCGCCGAGGGAGAGCCACGCGGACAGCCAGTTGACGGTCAGCCCGAAGAGCAGGGTCGAGACGACCGCCAGGGTGATGCCGAAGGCCAGGCACTCGCGCGGGCCGACCATGCCGGTCACCAGCGGGCGCTGCGAGGTGCGGTCCATCAGCGCGTCGATGTCGCGGTCGATGTACATGTTGAGCGCGTTGGCGCCGCCCGCGGACAGGTAGCCGCCGACACAGGTCAGCAGCACCAGCTTCAGGTCGGGCACGCCCTGCTGCGCCAGGAACATCACCGGGACGGTGGTGATGAGCAGCAGCTCGATGATCCGCGGCTTGGTGAGGGCCACGAATGCCATCGCACGGGCCCCGAACGGCCGACGGGCAGGGCCCTGACTCGTCCCCAGCACCCCCGCTGGACGGGATTCAACGGCCGTCACGCACACCCCTACAGAGATTCCAGCAAGCCTCCCCGTATGAAGCGGGGGTGAAGGCTCGCGCGTACCACGCCACTCTAGACGTTGCCCAGACCCGGGCATTCGCGGGGGTCCGCTCGTGTTGGCCGGGGCCCTCCGAGGTGCGCTCCGAAGCTCGGTTGAGCACCCGGATGAGCGGCCCCGTATTCATCTGCCGAATGGGTGGAACGGACCGGTCAGGAGGCGGATCCACAGGAGTGCCCGCACTCTGGAACGACCCGGAAAAACGCACGTCCCACGGGGGTAGGCTCGACCTCGCCGGTGGGTAGTCACCGGCATCCGACATGTGGAGAGGAGCCCTGACTCAGGGTGAGCACCAAGCCGACCACCACAGACCTCGAGTGGACCGAGCTGGACCAGCGGGCCGTCGACACCGCCCGTGTCCTGGCCGCCGATGCCGTACAGAAGGTCGGCAACGGCCATCCGGGTACGGCGATGAGTTTGGCGCCTGCCGCCTACACCCTCTTCCAGAAGGTGATGCGGCACGACCCGGCGGACGCCGACTGGGTCGGGCGCGACCGTTTCGTGCTGTCCGCCGGCCATTCGTCCCTGACCCTCTACACCCAGCTGTACCTGGCCGGTTTCGGCCTGGAGCTGGACGACCTGAAGGCGTTCCGCACCTGGGGCTCGAAGACGCCGGGCCACCCGGAGTACGGGCACACCACGGGTGTGGAGACCACGACCGGCCCGCTGGGCCAGGGTGTCGCCAACGCCGTGGGCATGGCGATGGCCGCGCGCTACGAGCGCGGTCTGTTCGACCCGGAGGCCCCCGAGGGCGAGTCGCCCTTCGACCACTTCGTCTACTGCATCGCCGGTGACGGCTGCCTCCAGGAGGGCATCTCCGCCGAGGCGTCCTCCCTCGCGGGCCACCAGAAGCTGGGCAACCTGGTCCTGCTCTGGGACGACAACCACATCTCCATCGAGGGCGACACCGAGACGGCCGTCTCCGAGGACGTCGTCAAGCGCTACGAGGCCTACGGCTGGCACGTGCAGCGGGTGGCCCCGAAGCCCGACGGCGACCTGGACCCGAACGCGATCTACGACGCGGTCCAGGAGGCGAAGAAGGTCACGGACAAGCCGTCCTTCATCGCCATGCGGTCGATCATCGCCTGGCCGGCCCCCAACGCGCAGAACACCGAGGCCGCGCACGGCTCGGCGCTCGGCGACGACGAGGTCGCGGCCACCAAGCGCGTCCTCGGCTTCGACCCGGAGAAGACCTTCGAGGTCTCCGACGAGGTCATCGGCCACACCCGCAAGGCGCTGGAGCGGGGCCGGGCGGCCCGCGCGGTGTGGGAGAAGTCCTTCCAGCAGTGGCGGGACAACAACCCCGGGCGCGCCGCCGAGTACGACCGGATCGCCGCCGGCGAGCTGCCCGAGGGCTGGCAGGAGAAGATCCCGGTGTTCGAGCCGGGCAAGGGCGTGGCCACCCGTGCCGCGTCCGGCAAGGTGCTGCAGGCGCTCGGCGCGGTGATCCCGGAGCTGTGGGGCGGCTCCGCCGACCTGGCGGGCTCCAACAACACCACGATCGACAAGACGTCCTCGTTCCTGCCGGCCGGCAACCCGCTGCCCGAGGCGGACCCGTACGGGCGCACGATCCACTTCGGCATCCGCGAGCACGCCATGGCCGCCGAGATGAACGGCATCGCGCTGCACGGCAACACCCGGATCTACGGCGGCACCTTCCTGGTGTTCTCCGACTACATGCGCAACGCCGTGCGCCTGTCGGCGCTGATGCACCTGCCGGTGACGTACGTGTGGACGCACGACTCCATCGGTCTGGGCGAGGACGGCCCGACGCACCAGCCGGTCGAGCACCTGGCCTCGCTGCGCGCCATCCCCGGCCTCAACGTGGTCCGCCCGGCGGACGCCAACGAGACCGCGATCGCCTGGCGGGAGATCCTCACCCGCTGGACGAAGGAGTTCGGCAAGGGCGCCCCGCACGGTCTGGCGCTGACCCGCCAGGGCGTGCCGACGTACGAGCCCAACGAGGACGCGGCGAAGGGCGGCTACGTCCTGTTCGACGCGGAGGGCGGCGACGCCCAGGTCGTCCTCATCGCGACCGGTTCCGAGGTGCACGTCGCCGTCGAGGCGCGCGAGCGGCTGCAGGCGGACGGTGTGCCGACGCGCGTGGTGTCCATGCCGTCGGTGGAGTGGTTCGAGGAGCAGGACCAGGGGTACCGGGACAGCGTCCTGCCGCCGGCCGTCAAGGCGCGCGTGGCCGTCGAGGCGGGCATCGGACTCACCTGGCACAAGTACGTCGGGGACGCCGGCCGGATCGTCTCCCTGGAGCACTTCGGTGCCTCCGCGGACGGCAAGGTGCTGTTCGAGGAGTTCGGCTTCACCGCCGAGAACGTCGCCGCCGTGGCCCGGGAATCCCTCGCCGCGACCCAGCGCTGACGCTCACATACGACACGTAGGAGATGGAATTTCCATGACAGACGCACTGAAGCGCCTTTCCGAGGAAGGCGTCGCGATCTGGCTGGACGACCTGTCGCGCAAGCGGATCACGTCCGGCAACCTCGCCGAGCTGATGGACCAGCAGCACGTCGTGGGCGTCACCACCAACCCGACGATCTTCCAGAAGGCGATCTCCGAGGGCGACGGCTACGACACGCAGCTGACCGACCTGGCGGCCCGCAAGGTCACCGTCGAAGAGGCCATCCGCATGATCACCACGGCGGACGTCCGCGACGCCGCCGACATCCTGCGCCCGGTCTTCGACGCCACCGAGGGCCGTGACGGCCGGGTCTCGATCGAGGTCGACCCGCGGCTGGCGCACGACACCCGTGCGACGGTCGCCGAGGCCAAGCAGCTGGCCTGGCTGGTGGACCGGCCCAACACGCTGATCAAGATCCCGGCGACCGAGGCCGGCATCCCGGCGATCGCCGAGGTCATCGGCCTGGGGATCAGCGTCAACGTCACGCTGATCTTCTCCCTGGAGCGCTACCGCAAGGTCATGGACGCGTTCCTGACCGGTCTGGAGAAGGCCAAGGAGCGCGGCCTGGACCTGTCGGAGATCCACTCCGTGGCGTCCTTCTTCGTGTCCCGCGTGGACACCGAGATCGACAAGCGGATCGACGCGCTCGGCACCGACGAGGCCAAGGCGCTGCGCGGCAAGGCCGCCATCGCCAACGCGCGGCTGGCCTACCAGGCGTACGAGGAGGTCTTCTCCTCCGAGCGCTGGAACGCCCTGGAGCGCGAGGGCGCCAACAAGCAGCGTCCGCTGTGGGCGTCGACCGGTGTGAAGGACAAGGCCTACAAGGCCACGATGTACGTCGACGAGCTGGTGGCGCCGAACACGGTGAACACCATGCCGGAGGCGACCCTGTTCGCCACCGAGGAGCAGGGCGAGATCCGGGGCGACGCCATCGCCGGCACCTACGAGCAGGCCCGCGCCGACCTGGACGCGGTCGAGGCGCTCGGCATCTCGTACGACGAGGTGGTGCGGCTCCTGGAGGACGAGGGCGTCGACAAGTTCGAGGGCTCCTGGAACGACCTGCTGAAGTCGACCGAGGCGGAGCTTCAGCGCCTCGCCCCCTCGGAGGGCTGAGACCTTGTCGAGCAGCAACCCGCTGCGTGACCCCGCCGACCGACGGCTCCCGCGCATCGCGGGGCCGTCGGGCCTGGTCATCTTCGGCGTGACGGGCGACCTGTCCCGCAAGAAGCTGATGCCGGCCGTGTACGACCTCGCCAACCGGGGCCTGCTGCCGCCGGGTTTCTCGCTGGTGGGGTTCGCCCGCCGGGAGTGGGCGAACGAGGACTTCGCCCAG
This sequence comes from Streptomyces sp. NPDC126497, assembly GCF_040302425.1. NCBI lineage: Bacteria > Bacillati > Actinomycetota > Actinomycetes > Kitasatosporales > Streptomycetaceae > Streptomyces > Streptomyces sp. NPDC126497. The sequence goes on along the minus strand of NZ_JBEORT010000107.1, from coordinate 4,143 downwards.
GAGGTCCACGACGCGGTCAAGGAGCACGCCCGCACCCCCTTCCGCGAGGAGGTCTGGCAGCAGCTCATCCAGGGCATGCGCTTCGTGCAGGGCACCTTCGACGACGACGAGTCGTTCGAGCGGCTGCGCGACACGATCGAGGAGCTGGACAAGGCGCAGGGCACGGGCGGCAACTTCGCCTTCTACCTGTCGGTGCCGCCGCGTTCCTTCCCGGTGGTCATCCAGCAGCTGAAGAAGCACGGGCTGGCCGACCAGAAGGACGGCTCCTGGCGGCGCGCGGTGATCGAGAAGCCGTTCGGGCACGACCTGAGGTCGGCCGAGGAACTGAACGCGATCGTCCACGAGGTCTTCGCCCCGGACCAGGTCTTCCGCATCGACCACTACCTGGGCAAGGAGACGGTCCAGAACATCCTGGCGCTGCGCTTCGCCAACACGATGTTCGAGCCGATATGGAACCGGTCGTTCGTCGACCACGTGCAGATCACCATGGCCGAGGACATCGGCATCGGCGGCCGGGCCGGCTACTACGACGGCATCGGCGCCGCCCGTGACGTCATCCAGAACCACCTCCTGCAGCTGCTCGCGCTGACCGCGATGGAGGAGCCGGCCTCCTTCGACGCCGACGCGCTGGCGGCGGAGAAGACCAAGGTGCTCGGCGCCGTGCGGCTGCCGAAGGACCTGGGCCGGGACACCGTGCGCGGGCAGTACGCGGCCGGCTGGCAGGGCGGCGCCAAGGCGGTCGGGTACCTGGAGGAGGAGGGCATCGACGCCTCCTCGAAGACCGACACCTACGCCGCGATCAAGCTGGGCATCGACAACCGGCGCTGGGCGGGCGTCCCCTTCTACCTGCGCACCGGCAAGCGGCTGGGCCGCCGGGTCACCGAGATCGCGGTGGTCTTCCAGCGCGCCCCGCACTCCCCCTTCGACACGACGGCCACCGAGGAGCTGGGCTCCAACGCGATCGTCATCCGCGTCCAGCCCGACGAGGGCGTCACGGTCCGGTTCGGCTCCAAGGTGCCGGGCACGTCGATGGAGATCCGGGACGTGTCGATGGACTTCGCCTACGGCGAGTCCTTCACCGAGTCCAGCCCGGAGGCGTACGAGCGCCTGATCCTCGACGTCCTGCTCGGCGACTCCAACCTCTTCCCGCGCACGGAGGAGGTCGAGCTGTCCTGGAAGATCCTCGACCCGATCGAGGAGTACTGGGACGAGCACGGCACGCCGGCCCAGTACCCGGCCGGGACGTGGGGTCCCGTCGAGGCGGACGAAATGCTCGAGCGAGACGGACGGAGCTGGCGCCGGCCATGAAGACAGACCTCACGGACACCACGGCCAGCAAGATCAACAAGGCGCTGGTGAAGGCCCGCCGTGCCATCGGCACCCCGGCCGTCGGCATGGTGCTCACGCTGGTCATCGTCACGGACGAGGAGAACGCCTACGACGCGCTGAAGGCGGCGGGCGACGCCTCGCGCGAGCACCCCTCGCGCACGCTGCTCGTCATCAAGCGGGTCTCCCGCTCGCCCCGTGACCGCACCCAGTCCCGTCTCGACGCCGAGGTGCGGGTCGGCGCGGACGCCGGCACCGGCGAGACCGTCATCCTCCGCCTCTACGGCGAGGTCGCCGACCACGCCCAGTCGGTGGTGCTGCCGCTGCTGCTGCCGGACGCCCCGGTGGTGGTGTGGTGGCCGGTCAACGCCCCGCTGGACCCCGCCAAGGACCCGCTGGGCGCGCTGGCCCAGCGCAGGGTGACTGACACCTACGCCTGCGAGAAGCCGGTGGAGGAGCTCGCCGCCCGCGCCGACGCCTACACCCCCGGCGACACGGACCTGTCGTGGACCCGCATCACGCCCTGGCGTTCGATGCTGGCGGCCGCACTGGACCAGATCGCCTGCGAGGTGCAGGGCGTCGAGGTGGAGGGCGAGGAGTTCAACCCGAGCTGCGAGCTGCTGGCGATGTGGCTCGCGGACCGGCTGGACGTCCCGGTCAAGCGCTCGCGCTCGGCCGGCCCGGGGCTCACGGCGGTCCGCATGGACACCGACTGCGGCCCGATCGTGCTGGACCGTGCCGACGGTTCGCTGGCGACGCTGTCCATCCAGGGGCAGCCCAAGCGTGCGGTGGCGCTCAAGCGCCGCGACACGGCGGAGCTGATCGCGGAGGAGCTGCGCCGCCTCGACCCGGACGACACCTACGCCTCGGCCCTGCGCTACGGCGTGGCACGTCTGAAGTCGTCGGAGTCGGAGAGGGGTGACGCACCGGCCAAAGGAGAACGCGAAGCGGTCCCCGCTCCCGTCGAGTCGGCTGCGAAAGCTCCCGCGGCCCAGGCGACGGCGCAGGCCCCGGTGAAGAAGGCGGCGGCGAAGTGAGTACGGCACCGCAGCTGGTCGTGCACCGGGACAAGGAGCTGATGGCGCAGGCCGCGGCGGCCCGGCTGATCACGAGGATCGTGGACGCGCAGGCCTCGCGGGGCTCGGCGTCCGTGGTCCTGACCGGGGGCCGCAACGGCAACGGCCTGCTGGCCGCGCTGGCCGCGGCCCCGGCGCGGGACGCGATCGACTGGGCCCGGCTCGACCTGTGGTGGGGCGACGAGCGCTTCCTGCCGGAGGGCGACCCGGAGCGCAATGTCACCCAGGCCCGCCGGGCGCTGCTGGACGCGGTGCCGCTGGACCCGAAGCGCGTGCACGCCATGCCCGCGTCGGACGGCCCGCACGGCGGGGACGTGGACACGGCGGCGGCGTCCTACGCGGAGGAGCTGGCCTCGGCCGCGGCCGCGGAGCCGTCCCACCACGGACCGGTCCCGGCCTTCGACGTCCTGATGCTGGGTGTCGGCCCGGACACCCACGTGGCGTCCCTCTTCCCGGAGTTCCCGGCGGTCCGGGAGACGGAACGCACGGTGGTGGGCGTCCACGGCGCCCCCAAACCCCCGCCGACCCGCGTCACCCTGACCCTCCCCGCGATCCGCGCGGCCCGGGAGGTCTGGCTCCTGGCGGCCGGCGAGGACAAGGCGGAGGCGGCGGAGATCGCCCTCTCGGGCGCGGGGGAGATCCAGGCCCCGGCAGCGGGCGCCTACGGCCGCGCCCGCACCCTGTGGCTCCTGGACAAGGCGGCGGCCTCACGGCTGCCGAGAGCGCTGTATCCGCCGGCGTCGGCCTGAATCAGCCTCCCCGGGGGGCGCCCCTCCGGGGAGTTCGGGGAGCGGGGCCCGGGTGCAGCGTCCCCGGGTCCTGGACGGGAAGGGGCGGCGGGGGCGGAAACCCCCGGCCGCCCCGCCGGCGACAGGCCCGATCCGCAGCCGGCCCGTCAGCCGTCGTGGGGGCCGCCCGGGTGCTGCGGGTGGCGGGGCGGCTGCGGATGCCCGGCGTACGGGTTCGGCGCGCCGGGCGCGTACGGATGGCCGTCCGCGCCGGGGGCGTACGACGGCTGCGGCCGGCCGTAGGGGTTGCCCTGCGGCGGTACGTGCGGCAGACCGGCCGGCGGCGCCGGTGGGGTGGGGCCGGCGGGAGGCCGGCCGGGTGGGCGCCCAGCCGGATGCCGTAGCGCCGCTTCAGCCGGCCCGTCTCCGCCAGGGCGATCGCCGTGACGCTCACCGGGGCGCCCAGGACGAAGACGATGCCCAGGGTGGGGCCGAGCCCGTGCAGATCGCCGGTGACCAGGTCCAGGATCGCCATCAGCCAGCCGGTCACCGTGGCGAGCAGGGGCGGCAGACAGCGGTGCACGGCGGCCGTGCCGAAGAAGTTGCCGGACACCCGTACGGCCCCGTGGGCCACGAGGACGACCATCCACATCGTCGCCAGACCGCCGCCGCGACGCGATGGGGTTTCAGGAAGCTCCGGGCCCTGAGCGTGCCGCCGGTCCAACTTCCGTGCGCGCGTGCCGCCTTGTGCTCCCCCGAGCGATCGCCGTGGTGATCGCTCGGGGGATTCTGCGGGAAAGCGGACGGCGCCCGGCCGCCCGCTTTCCCGCACCGCGCTCACCGCCGGCCGCGCAGCTCCCGGTAGGTGGCGACGAGGGCGGTGGTGGAGGCGTCCAGGCCCGGCACGGCGGTCCCCTCGGTGAGGGCGGGTTCGACGCGCTTGGCGAGGACCTTGCCGAGTTCGACGCCCCACTGGTCGAAGGAGTCGATGTTCCAGATCGCGCCCTGCACGA
>NZ_JBEORT010000106.1:22111-25788 GCF_040302425.1 Streptomyces sp. NPDC126497 | reverse complement strand
AGCACGAGCGCTACTTCACCGGCCTGCTCGGGGACGTGGAGGAGACCACCGCCCCCTACGGCCTGCTCGACGTGCACGGCGACGGCAGCGACGTCGAACGCTCCCACCTGGACGTCGACGACGAGCTCGGCCGGCGGGTGCGCGACGTCGCCCGCTCACTCGGAGTGAGCCCGGCCACCGTGTTCCACCTGGCCTGGGCCCGTGTCCTGGCGACGGTCAGCGGCCGCGACGACGTCGTCTTCGGCACCGTGCTCTTCGGACGCATGAACGCCGGAACGGGTGCGGACCGGGTGCCGGGTCTCTTCCTGAACACCCTGCCCGTACGGGTCCGCGTCGGCGCCAGCGGTGTCGGAGAGGCACTGGAGGGCCTGCGGAGCCAGATGGCGGAGCTCATGGTGCACGAGCACGCCCCGCTGACCCTGGCACAGCAGGCCAGCGGCGTCCCCGGCGGCACTCCGCTGTTCACGTCGATCTTCAACTTCCGGCACAGTCAGCGCCCGAGCGGGGAGCCCCGCAAGGAGGACGGCGCCGCGCCCAGGGGCATCCGGATGGTGTTCGCCCGGGACACCACCAACTACCCGGTCGCCGTGTCGGTGGACGATCTCGGGGCCGGGTTCGGGCTGACCGTGGAAGCGGTCCGGTCGGTGGACGGGCAGGAGATGTGCCGACTCCTGCACACCTGCCTCGACAACCTGGTGGCCGCGCTGGAGTACGGCCCGGAGGGCAGACTGGCCGCGGTGAACGTGCTCGACGAGGCCGGGCAGCGGCGCATGCTGGCGGACTGGAACGACACCGGCACTCCGGTCGAGGCGGCCACGGTGCCGGAGCTGTTCGCGGCGCAGGCGGCCCGGACACCGGACGCCGTCGCGATCGTGTGCGACGGCTCCGAGGTGACCTACGGCGAGCTGGATACGCGGGCGAACCGGCTGGCCCGTCGCCTGGCGTCGGAGCACGGCGTGGGTCCGGAGTCGGTGGTGGCGGTGCTCACCGAGCGCTCCGCCGAGCTGATCGTGGCGATCCTCGCCGTGCTCAAGGCCGGCGGCGCCTATCTGCCCATCGATCCCGACCACCCCGTCGAGCGAGTCGCCTACACGCTCGACGACGCCGGGCCCGTGTGCATCCTGACCACGGCACACTGCAGGCGGATGGTGCCGCAGGACTGCGACGTACCGGTGCTGGTGCTGGACACGCCCGGGGAGCCCGACGCGGGAGACACCCGGGACGCGGTCCCGCCGGCGCCGCCGCACAGGCAGAACCCGGCGTACGTCATCTACACCTCCGGCTCGACCGGCCGGCCCAAGGGCGTGGTCGTCTCGCACGCAGGGTTCGCCAACCTGTCGGCCAGCCACGCACGGTTCGGTGTACGACCGGGCCACCGGGTGGCGCAGTTCGCGTCGGTCGGGTTCGACAACTTCTGCTCGGAGTGGTCGCTCGCCCTGCTGTCGGGAGCGGCCCTGGTGGTCGTGCCCCAGGACCGGCGGCTCGGCGCGGAACTGGCCGAGTTCATGACCGAGCAGGCCGTGACGCACGCCACGCTGCCCCCCGCGGCCCTGGCGACGGTGCCGGAGGGAGCGATCGGGACCGGAGTGGTCCTCGAGGTGGGCGGCGAGGCATGCCCTCCCGAGGTGATGGAACGCTGGTCGGCCAGGCGGGTGCTGTTCAACACCTACGGCCCCACGGAGACGACGGTGGACGCCATCGCGTGGCGCTGCCGCCCCGGACTGGAGTCGAGCACCGTGCCGATCGGTGCTCCGATCGCCAACACCCGTGCCTACGTGCTCGACGACTCCCTCAACCCTGTACCGGTCGGGGTGGTCGGCGAGCTGTACCTGGCCGGTGCGGGGCTGGCCCGGGGGTACCTGGGGCGGCCCGGTCTGACGGCGGAGCGCTTTGTGGCGTGCTCGCTGGGGGCCGCCGGTGAACGCATGTACCGGACGGGCGACCGGGTCCGGTGGCGGGCGGACGGAAACCTGGAGTTCGCCGGCCGCTCGGACGACCAGGTGAAGATCCGCGGCTTCAGGATCGAGCCGGGCGAGATCGAGGAGGTGCTCGACGGGCACCCGCACCTGAGCCAGGTGGCCGTCGTCGTGCACGAGGACCCTCAGGGCGGCAAGCGACTGGTCGCCTACGTCGTCCCCGCGGCCGGCGGCGCCGATCCGGGCACGCTGGCCGGATCGGTGCGGGACTTCGCGGCCGAGTGGCTGCCGAGCTACATGGTGCCGTCCTCGGTGACGGTCCTGGACTCCCTGCCACTGACGCTGAACGGCAAGGTCGACCGCAGGGCCCTGCCCGCCCCCGCCTTCGCGGCGGGGACCGCCGGGGAACCCTCGCCGGGCCGGGGCGCCGCAGGCGCGCTCGAAGCCCTGGTGTGCGAGACGTTCGCCGACGTCCTGGGCGTGCGGACGGTCGGCGTCGACGACGACTTCTTCGCGCTCGGCGGCCACTCGCTCATGGCGGTCTCGCTGGTGGAGCGGTTGCGGGGCAAGGGCGTCACCGTGCCGCTGCGCACCCTGATCACCAACCCGACACCGGCACGGCTGATGCAGACGTTCGGCCTGACGTCGGTGCAGGACGCCCTCGGCGGCGTACTGTCGATCCGGACCGGCGGCACCGCACCGGCGTTCTTCTTCGTCCACCCCGCGGGCGGGCTGAGCTGGTGCTACATGCCGTTCGCCCGCTTCATTCCCCAGGAGCACCCGCTGTACGGGCTCCAGGCGCAGGGCCTCGACGGCTCCGGGGAGCCGGCGGTCTCGGTCGCCGACATGGCCGCCGAGTACGTGAACCGCATTCGCGCGCTGCAGCCGTCGGGTCCGTACCACCTCGTGGGCTGGTCCTTCGGAGGAACTCCCGCACACGAGATCGCGGTGCGGCTCGAGGCCGAGGGCGAGGAGGTGTCGCTGGTCCTCATGGACGCGTTCCCGCCCATTCCGGGAACCGGGGCCGTGACTCCCCGGAGCGACGCGGCCGACGGCCCGGCACGCCTGGCGCAGCGCGTCCGCGCCGAACTCGGTCCGGTGCTGGGCGGAGTCGACGACGACGAAGTCGCCCTGCTGACCCGCGTGTTCGACAACAACGCGACGCTGAGGGACCGCCATGCGTACGGCACCTTCGGCGGGGACACGCTGCTGCTCATCGCGGAGGAGGGAAAGCCGGCGGACTTCTCGTTCGAGTCCCTGTGGCAGCCCTACCTCACCCGGCAGGTCACCTCCGTCCGTCTCCCCTGCGGACACTCGGACATGGCACGGCCCGACATGCTGGGAGCGGCGTGGGAGGCCATGTCGGAGTGGCTGACGACGCGGCGGGAGCGGGAGGACTGAGCCTTGCCGTGAGCGCCTGAGGCCTCTCCACCGGACGGTGCCCGGGCCCGAACCGCCGACGACGGTTCGGGCCCGGGCACCGCTCCGTGTGGGGCCTGTGCTCCTCCGTCGGGCGGCGGACCCTTCCGTCGGGAGGCTGCCGCCACCCGTGCACGGACGGTGCGGCAGGACGGCGACGGCGGCCGCGGGGCCACGGGGACGCGGGAGACGCACGACCGCGACGGGCCGGTGCCGGGAGGGGAACGCAAACGTCGAGGTGGGTCACCGCATGCGGTGACCCGCCTACGTCACCAGCGTGGTGCTGATCATGGCGCTGGCCGGGGTCGGCGCGGGGCTCGCCGCCAACACCGGGCACACGCT
>NZ_JBEORT010000106.1:0-22101 GCF_040302425.1 Streptomyces sp. NPDC126497 | reverse complement strand
GGGGCGGGGCGCCCCCCCCCCCCGGCGGGGGGGGGGCGGGGGGGGGCCACCCAACCCGGGGTGGGGGCCCCCCCCCGGGCCCCCCCCCCCTCGACGTTCGACGGGACGGGGCCGGTCAGGAGCCCGGTTGCGCGCTTCCCGCGATCACCGCGGACGGCGACGGCCGGCGGCCGACGTGCTTGTGGTCGGTCGCCTGGTGGGAGAACTGCGTGTGGTACAGATCGGCGTAGAGTCCGGCCGCCGCCAGCAGTTCCTCGTGGGTTCCGCTCTCACGGATCCGTCCGTCCTCGACGACCAGGATCTGGTCGGCCTCGCGGATGGTGGACAGCCGATGGGCGATCACCAGCGAGGTGCGTCCGGCGAGGGCGGTCTTGAGCGCCTGCTGGATCGCCGCCTCGGACTCGGAGTCCAGATGGGCGGTCGCCTCGTCGAGCACGACGATCGGCGGAGCCTTGAGCAGCAGCCGGGCCAGCGCTATCCGCTGCTTCTCGCCGCCGGAGAGCCGGTAGCCGCGGTCGCCGACGACGGTGTCGAGGCCCTCCGGGAGCGCACTGATGGTGTCCCACATCAGTGCCGCCTTGCACGCCTCGATCAGCTCCGACTCGTCGGCCCCGGGACGGGCGTAGGCCAGGTTGGCGCGGAGGGTGTCGTGGAAGAGGTGGGACTCCTGGGTGACGACACCGACGTTCTCGCGCAGTGAGGCGAGGGTCAGTTCGCGGATGTCGTGACCGCCGATGCGGACGGTGCCCGAGTTCGGATCGTACATACGGGGCACCAGCTGGGTGATGGTCGTCTTGCCGGCTCCCGAGGGGCCGACCAGCGCGGTGAGTTTTCCGGCCGGGGCGCGGAAGCTCAGTTCGTGGAGGATTTCCTGGGGGACCGCGTCGGACCGTTCGTGCTTGCGGCTCGCGGCCGCCTCCAGCGACGCCATCGACACCTCGTCGGCGCTGGGGTACCGGAAGGAAACCGCGTCGAACTCGATGTCCGGGGCGTCCGCGGCCGGTCCCCCGCCGCCCTCGGCGCCGGCTTCGGGACGCAACGCCTTGGCGTCGGGGCGCTCGGTGATCAGCGGCTTGAGGTCGAGAACCTCGAAGACCCGGTCGAAGCTGACCAGGGCGACCGTGGCGGTCGCCTGCATGGTCGACAGTTCGTTGACCGGGCCGTACAGCCGCATCAGCAGGGCCACCATCGCCACGAGGGTGCCGAACTCGATGGTCCCGTCGATGGTGAGGGCGCCGCCCAGGCCGTAGACCAGGGCCGTGGTGAACGTCGTGAGGACGGTGACGATGATGGGCAGCAGCCGACCCCAGACGACCAGTTTGACGGCGAGGTCGCGGACTTGGGCCGCCTTGTCGGCGAACAGCTCCTCCTCGTCCCGGGGACGCCCGTACAGTTTGGCCAGCATGGCGCCCGAGACGTTGAAGCGCTCGGTCATCATCGAGCTCATCTCCGCGTCCTGCTCCATCAGCGATCTGGTGATGCGCTGCATGCGACGCGTCAGCAGACGCGCGGGGATCAGGAACAGCGGAATCATCACCAGAGCCGCCACGGTGATCTGCCAGGAGAGGTAGAACATCGCGCCGAGGACCAGGACCAGGGTCAGAACCGTGGAGACGGCCTGGACGAGCAGGGTGGTCACGGCTTGCCGGGCGCCGGCGACGTCCGTGTTGAGCCTGCTGATCAGCTTGCCGGTCTGGGTGCGGGTGAAGAACGCCAGCGGCTGCTGCTGCACATGCGCGAACACCTGCGTGCGCAGTTCGTAGACGACCCCCTCACCCACCCGGCCCGAGCACCGGCTCTGGACGTAGACGACCCCGGCGCTCACCAGGGCCAGTCCCGCCAGTGTCAGGCTGAGCCACACGACGACGTCGAGGTGCCCGGGCAGGATGCCGTGATCGATGATGTACTTGAGGATCAGCGGACTGGCGGCCGCGATACAGGCATCGACGGCGGTCACCGTCAGCAGCAGCGCGACCTGCCAGCGGTACGGCCGGGCGTACGGAAGGATCCGTCGTACCGTTCCCGGTCTGACTTGCTGGCGCTGGATCGACTCGTCGCCCGGCCGCAGCCGTATCGGGCCCATGGACGGGCGGTTTAGCACGGTCACGGAAACTGCCTCGCTCTCTGTTCTTCTCGCACCGACGCATCGGGTGGAGAGAAGACATAGGGTCAACATCCGGCGACCAGGACCGGAATTCTGCGGTGTGCCGAGTCGCCGTCGCAGCATTCCATGAAGAAAACCGTGGCATCCACGATGCATTGCACGGCCGCCCCCCATCAATACCGGACGGACCGTTCATCCGGACGGTTGCGATGGTTCGACCCACGCCCCGGACGGGGCGCCGGGCTCGGAGGAAGGGGCCGCGGTGCTTCGGGCGTCACCGCACCATGCCGTCACGCACGCGAGGAGCCGGGAAGGCCGGCAGCAGGTCGACGGTGCGGGCGGAGAGCGATGTGTGACGCGGGCCGCCACCGGCTCACCGGCACGAGGGGGGAGCCGGAGCCCCGAGGGGCGGAGCGTGAGGGGGGAGCCGGAGCTCCCCCTCACGCCGGTCAGCCCTCGGTCCAGCCGTGGTTCTTGGCGGACTGGAGCAATCCCGCCCGGATCTGCACGATCTGCTCCCCCGTCAGCGACGGAGCGGCCGACAGGAGCACCTCGGTCACCTCGTGCAGGTACTCGTTCGCGGCGAGCACGTCGCACAGGGAGTCGTCACCGTCCGTCTGCCTGGCCGGCTCCGACGCCAGGGCCGCGGCCGCGGTGGCGGGCGTGTGGAAGGCCGGAGGCTTGACCTCGGCCCCTTCCACCAGCCGGACCGCCGAGGCCTTGAGCCCGCGGTCACCCTCCTCCACCTCGAACTGGACCGAGAGGCCCGAGCGGAGGTAGTGCTCGGGGATCAGAAGATCGTTCACATGCAGGAAGACGTCGTCCCCTCCGTGATCGGGAGCGATGAAACCAAAACCCCGCACACTGTCGAACCGCACCACACGACCGGTAACCATGCCCACCAACCCCTTGCCACCGGGCCCCTTGCCCGGATCAGCGTCATGCCGCTGAAGATAGGACAGGGACGCCCGTGGAGGCGAGCGCACCCGCGGGACGCTCCCCGCGACCCCGCCGCCGGAGGCTCGTCCGGGACCTGGAAAGACGGCCGAACAGGGCGTTCAACCGCCGCCGCGCCGCACTTGAACGCCCCCTCGTGACGTCGGCACATTGGTCTTGGCCAGTTGCCCGAACCGCACGCTGGATGTAAGTTCGAATGCGGTTTCGGGCGTTCGGGAGGAGTGGCGGTGAGTCGATGAAACCGCTATCGGTGTACTGGTCGCGAGTTCGGCAGCATTGATTCCGCAATTCCCCCATTGCCCGGCGGTCGCAGATTTTCTGCCGGAAGTCGTCAAGAGCAAGACGTTTCGTCAGTGGGGGAGCGGGAGATGAAGGGTAGCGCTGTCGACTCAAGGTATCCAGAACCCTCCGGAAGAAGAAACGACTCGGCATGGCACGCCGCGGCTCCCGCGCCGGCCGTGCGCGGGGTCACGTCCGTCCCGGTCGCCGTGCTCCTTCCCGCGGACTCCCCGCGCCTCGAAGGCCAGGCCGCGGAGCACGTGGCCCGGCTGGCGGCGGTGGAGACCCCGCTCCCTCCCATCCTGGTGGACCGGCGCAGCATGCGCGTGATCGACGGGATGCACCGGTTGGCGGCGGCCTTCCGCAAGGGCGAGGCGACCATCCTCGTCGAGTTCTTCGACGGCACCGCCGAGGAGGCGTTCCTGCGGGCCGTCGAGGCGAACGTGACCCATGGCCTCCCGCTGTCGAAGGAGGACCGCCGGGCCGCGGCCGAGCGCATCATCGCCTCGCACCCCGCGATGTCGGACCGGGCGATCGCCCGGGTCGCGGGTCTGGGGGCCAAGACGGTCGCCGCCATACGGCGCACCTCGGGGGGCGGGAACGCCCAGTTGAGCGCACGCATCGGCAGGGACGGCAAGGTGCGCCCCCTCAACAGCGCCGAGGGCCGGGAGCGGGCCGCCGGACTGATCGCCGAGTGTCCGCAGGCGTCGCTGCGCGAGATCGCGAGGCTCGCCGGCGTCTCGCCCGCGACGGTGAGCGACGTCCGCAGACGGCTGCTGGCCGGCGAGCCGCCGGTCCCGGAGCAGGCGCCCCGGCCGGCCCCGCCCCGCGACGAGCGCCCCGAACCCGACGCCCCGGAACCGACCCCGCCGGAGCCCGCCACGCCGCAGGAGCCGCGGCAGCCGCCGCGCGGCGGCCGGCTGCCGGTCCCCGACCCCGCCGCCCTGCTCGACAGGCTGCTCAGCGATCCTTCGCTGCGGCACAGGGAGGAGGACCGGCGCCTGTTCCGTGTCCTTCAGCGCAACGCCATCGAGGAGCGGGGCTGGTCCAAGCTGGCCGCCGCGGTGCCGTCGCACTGCGGAGACCTCGTCGTCGACCTCGCCCGCCAGTACGCCGAGACCTGGCTGGAAGTCGCACAGGAACTCGACGAGAACGCCGAGTGAGGACCCGCGCGGGGAACCGGCGCGGGACTCCCGACGGGCCCTGACGCGGTCCCGTGCGCGGCGAACGCCCCCGGGCCTCGTGCGCCGTGCTCAGGCGCGCCCGAGGACGACGACGGCGTTGTGCCCGCCGAAGCCGAACGAACTGCTCACCGCCACGGGGACCGGGGCGGACCTCGGACCGCCGTGAACGACGTCGATGTCGTCGATGTCGGCCCCCGGCTCGTCGAAGTTGGCCGTGGGCGGGACGACACCCTGCTGGACGGACAACGCCGTGAACACCGCCTCGGCGGCGCCGCCGGCTCCCAGCATGTGCCCCGTCACCCCCTTCGTGGAGGTGACCGCCGTGTGCGGGCCGAAGAAGCCGTGGACGAGGCGCGCCTCGACGGCGTCGCCCAGCGGCGTGCCCGTCGCGTGTGCGTTGACCAGTGCCACGTCCGAGGCGGCCGCCCCGGCGTCCGCCAGCGCGCTCCGCATGGCGAGCCGCGCACCCCTTCCGTCCGGATCGGGCGAGGTGAGGTGATGTGCGTCCGTGGACTCGCCGTACCCCAGGAGCGTCGCGTACGGGCGCCGGCCACGGGCCCGCGCGTCCGTCGCGCGCTCCAGCACGAGCACCGCGGCCCCTTCCGCCAGTACGAAGCCGTCACGGTGCCGGTCGAACGGCCGGGAAGCCGACGACGGCTCGTCGCGGCGCCGGGACAGCGCCTTGAGCCGGTCGAAGGCGCCGGACAGGAGAGGGGTGACGGCGGCGTCGGCGCCACCGGCCAGGACGGCGTCGCAGCGGCCGGCGCGCAGCAGGTCGAGGGCGAAGCCCAGCGCCGTGGTGCCGGACGCACAGGCGGTGGCCACGGCGAGCGCGGGTCCGTGCAGGCCGAGGTCCAGGGCCACCGTGGCCGCGGCCATGTTCCCGATGGCCTTCGGGACGGTCAGCGGATTGACCGCGCGCGGCCCCGTGTTCCGCAGCCGCGCCGACTGTTCCAGCCAGGTCTCCAGGCCGCTGACGGCGGTGCCGATCAGCACCCCGACCCTGGCCGGGTCCCAGTGCCCGCCGTCCGCCGCCGCGTCCGCCACTGCTTCGCGGGCCGCTGCGACGGCGTACTGCGTGAAGGGGTCCATCCGGCGCGCGTCGGCCCCCAGCACCGCGCTCGCGTCGAACGCCGGCACCGCACAGCTGAAGTCCACGGGCATGCCGTCGAGCCGGGCGTCCGGAGCCGCCGTGGGCAGCCCGTCGCAGACCGCCTTCCACGCCGTCGCCGTGTCCGTACCGGCGGGTGACACCACCCCGAGGCCCGTGATCACCACATCCGGGTGCTGTCGTCCTCGTCCGTTCATGCCGGTACGACCGCCCCGCGGGAGTGCAGGAGTCCGGCCAGCTCGGTCACGGTGGTGGAACCGGTCAGCTCCTCCTCGTCGACCGTCACGCCGAGTTCCTCCTCCAGCTGCGCGCCGAGCTCCGCCAGGGACAGCGAGTCCACTTCCAGTTCCGTGAACGACTTGTCGGGGTCGATGGCTCCGGGGACCTTGTAGACGGTGCCGAGGAGGGTGGTGAGGTAGTCGGTGAACACAGGTGGCTCCTTCTTTCAGACCTCTGAGGTGACGGCGGTCAGCTGTGGCCAGATCAGTCCCGTCGAGGCCCAGCTGAGGCCGCCGCCGAAGGCGGTCAGCACGGTGCGGGCCCCGGGTTCCAGCCGGCGGTCCGCCACCGCGCCGGCCAGGGCCAGCGGGATGGAGGCGGCCGCGGTGTTGCCGGTGTGCGCGAGTGCGCTGAGCACGCGTTCCGGCGGGAGACCGAGCCGGCCGGCCAGGGCCTCGACGATGCGTGCGTTCGCCTGGTGCGGTACCAGCATGCCGAGTGTTCCGGGGCTCCAGCCGCAGTCCTTCATGACTCGGCGGGCCGACTCCGCCATGCGATCGACGGCCTGCAGGTACACCTTCCGCCCGGACATGGTGAACCAGCGCTGTCCGGTGTCCTGTTCACGGGCGCCGGGGATCCGGATCAGGTCCGCGCCCGTGCCGTCGCTGCCCAGGTCGTGGGCGAGGAGCGCTCCGGGTTCGCCGGTCGCCCCGGAACGCAGCACGACCGCCCCGGCCCCGTCCCCGAAGAGGACGGCCGTGGACCGGTCCGCCGGGTCGACGATGCGTGAGTACGTCTCCGCCGCCACGACCAGGACGCTGTCCACGGTCCCGGCCGTGATCAGAGCGCCGGCCGTCGTCAGCGCGTACAGGAACCCGCTGCAGACGGCCGAGACGTCGAATGCGGGGACGTGTCCCAGTCCCGTGCGGGACGCGATCTCGGGGGCCGCGGAGGGACAGGGGCGCTCCGGTGTCGTCGTGGCGAAGACGAGGCCGCCGACGGTGTCGGTCCCCGCCGACCGCAGGGCGTTTCCGGCGGCCTCGCAGGCCAGGTCCAGCACCGACAGCTCCGGATCGGCCCAACGGCGGGACTCGATTCCGGTACGGGTGCGGATCCATTCGTCACTGGTGTCCAGGCCTTCCGCCAGTGAGGTGTTGTGGACCGCTCTCGACGGAAGGCATGTCCCCAGTCCGGAGATCACGGCCGCGGCCCGGAGTTCGGAATACCTCCGGGCGCCCATCTCGAGGCGTGACGCGCTCATACAGCCGCCTCCCGAAGTGCGTGCGCGATCGGCACGGCAGTTCCGTGGCATGAGGTGATGTGAATCGTCCGGCGACGGTACCAATCCCCGAATCCGGGCACAACCGTGATCGGGAAAGGGCTTCACGTATCCCCGGAGCGGAATTTCCGCAGCACCTTCCGAGGGCGGTCGACGCTGTGAAGTCGCAGGTGGCAAGGGACGAGTTGTTCAACTGGTGCGGCGGCTCAGTTGAACAACGGGTGTGGTGCTGCCGCTGGTTGATTAGCCTCCAACCGTTGCTGATCGGGGGATGGCCCTGACCGGCCGGCTGATTTGACTACCTCGGAAGGGACGGCGTGGTGACGAATCCATTCGACGACCCCGATGCCAACTACTATGTCTTGGTCAATGAGGAGGGACAGCACTCCCTTTGGCCGGTCTTCGTGGATGCGCCGGACGGCTGGAAGACGGTGTTCGGCGAGGCGGGCCGCACGGAATGCCTCGACTACATCGAGAGGTCCTGGACCGACATGCGCCCCAAGAGCCTGATCGAGGCCATGGAGAAGAAGTAGGCATGCGAAAGGCCCGTGCCCCCGGCCCGACGTCCACGTCGGGCCGGGGGCACGGGCGTGTGTACGCCGCCGTGCCGCCGGGGCGGCCTTTCAGCCCGCCGGGCGGGGCGGGGGCACGGCCGGGCCGGCTTGCCGCAGGAGGTCGGGCAGGGCGTCCGCCATCCGCTCCATCGTCTGGTCCAGGACGAAGTGCCCGGCGTCGATGTGATGGAGGGAGAACGCGGTGCCCGTCTCCTCGCGCCAGGCCGCCAGGTTCTCGAAGCTCACGAAGGGATCGTGCCGGCCGCCCACGGCGGTGATCGGGACGTCCAGGGGCGTCCCCCGCCGGGGGGCTCCCTCCTCCGCGATACGGAAATCGGCGCGGAGCGTCGGCTCGAAGACGTCCATGATCTCGGGGTCGTCGAGCACGGACGCGTCGATCCCGCCGTAGAGCGCGACGCGTTCGAAGAACGCCTCCCGCGGCAGCAGGTGGATCGACTCCGAGGAATGCCGAACGGGCCCCGCGATGGAGGAGACGAACAGCGCGGAAGGAAGCCTCCCCTGCGCCTCGCGGAGGCGGTGGGCCAGTTCCAGCGCGACGACGCTGCCGGAGCAGTGCCCGAGGAACACGAACGGCCGGTCGGTCAGCGGCGCGACCACGGGTTCGAGCGCGTCCACCAGCTGGTGGAGGTCGTCGAAGGGCCGCTCGTCGATCCGGTTCTCCCGTCCCGGGTAGCGCACGGCGCACAGTTCGGCCTCGGACGGCAGGCGCCTGGCCCACGGGGTGAACGCGGCCGCTCCGGCGCCCGCGTGCGGGAAGCAGAAGACCCTGATGCCGGGATCCTCGGTCCGCCGGGGACGGACGACCCACCGCTTGGCGGACAGCAGGGCCCGCGGGTCCGGTGCCGGGAAGACATCCGTCATCTCACGCTACCCGCCATGCGAAGACGGTGTGGAGATCGGTGGTGCGGTACTCCGCCGCCTGCCGGACGAGGGTGGTCATGCCCTGGCTCTCCAGGAGCGAGACCACCGCGTCGAGCGCCCCGCCCCGATCGGCGACCTCGACGGCGGCGTTGGCGATCCCCGGCCACAGACGGTCGCCGATGCCCTGCAGGACCCGGAGTTCAAAGCCCTCCACGTCGACCTTGAGGAAGTCGACCCGGTCGATGCCGGCCCGCCCGGCGAACGTCTCCACGCGCTGCACGTCACAGCGCACCAGGCGCCGTTCGCCGAGGCTGTCCTCCACCAGGTCCTTCGCCTCCTGGATGAACTCCTCCCGGAGCTCCTCGTCGAGCGAGTCGGCGGCGCTGGCGACGAACGCCGAGGCGAGCACCTTGTCGACCGCCGGGTCGGCGTCGAAGCCCGACATCATGGTGTAGTTCGGGTAGTAGGTCAGCTCACGCGACTGGTCCTCGTCGCCCAGGGCCAGATTGTGGACGCGCACACCGGGAAGGTGGCCCGTGTTCCGCCGGAGGGCGTCGAAGACGTCGGGCGCGGGTTCGAAGGAGAACACCTGCGCGTCGGGCCACTTCTGCGTCGCGAAGAGCGTGAACAGTCCTATGTTGGCGCCGACGTCGAGGATCACCGGTTTCTCGGGGACGCGCCAGCCCTGCGGTGGGACGTAGGACTCGTCGTCGAAGATCTCGCCGTACAGGTAATCCGTCTCGTTGCCGTTGAGACTGAAGACGTGCATCCCGTTCGGGAGCTTTCTCCTGACCGGAGCCGTGGGAGTTCCTCCACCTGCTGTCATCGCACCGAGATTAGGGTCCCGCCGGCTCCGGCACCGGCAGTACGGGAGGCGATCCCTGAGGCAGTTTCCCCGGGCGCCGGGCCGCCCTCGGGGAAGGGGCGGCGCACGCGCTGCCGACGAGTCGCCGCCCGAACTGCCGTTCACCGTGCGCGGGGCCTCGTACCGTACTCGGGTGATTCGGCGACGCGGAGGAGCACACACATGGTGAGGGCACAGAAGCACGCCGTCCGGCTCCGCCTGAGTGATCCCGCGCAGGCGGAACTCCTGAGGAAGCTTTTCACCGGCGTCGGCGACATGCCGGACCTCCGCGTCGTGGACGTGCCAGCGGTGACGGGCGACCCCGAGGACCCGGACGTGTGGCGCGGGGAAGCGGCGGGAGCGGGAGACGGCGCGCACGCGATGCTGCTCCGCCACCCGGACGGATCGGCCGACCTGGTCGTCGTGGCCCCCCGCGCCCTGCTGGACACGGCCGGACTGCGGCGCCTGGTCTCCGAGCTGGCCGACGGGAACCGGGAGACGGTGATCCGGGAGTTCGAGCGCATCGCCGGCGGCTCCGCAAACACGCCCACGACCAGGAACGGCGCCCCTCCCGGCTGGGGGCTCGGCGAGGGCGGGGGCGACGGCGACCGGTCCGCCACGGCCTGGGCGGTCCTGCCGCCCGACGCGCCGGCCGACGACACGAGACTGCGCACGGCTCTGGCCGTGACGCTCCGGCGCTACGCGGACGACGACACCGACGAGGTCGTCCTCGGATCCGACGAGGGCGCCGTGGCCGTACGGGTGCACGGCACCCTCGACGAGGTGTACCGGCAGCCGCATCCGTTCGTGGACGCCCCGGTGGTGGCGGGCACGCTGCCGTGCGGCGACAGGGAACCGCTGCGCGAGGGCGAGGCCTACCTCCCCGCACTCGAGCCGGTGTTCCCCCTGACGTTCTCCCTCGTCCGCCGGGCGGACCGCAGGCTGTGGCTGCGCTGCGACCACCTGCTGAGCCATGCCGGTCCTGCGACCGGCCGGCAACTGGCCCGGCACGTCGCCCACGTGTACGGACAGTCGTCGACGGCGCCGCAGACTCCTGCCGCGGGCGTCGAGCTCTTCGACGACGAGGAACGCGACCGCATCGTGCGCCTGGGCAGTTCCCTGCCCGCGCCGCCCGCCTCGGCACAAACCGTGCACGAGGCGTTCGCCCGGGTCGCGGCCTCCTCTCCCGGTGCCGTCGCGGTGTCCGACGACGACGTGCGGCTCACCTACGGGCAGCTCGACGACCTGGCGGAGATGTTCGCGGCCGGTCTACGAGCGCGGGGGATCCGCCCCGGCGACCGCGTCGGCGTCTGCCTGGACCGGTCGGCGGAACTGGTCGCCGTGCTCCTCGGCGTGCTCAAGGCCGGAGCCGCCTACGTCCCGGCCGACCCCGCGTACCCGGCCGAACGAGTCGCCCACATGATGGAGACGTCGGCGGCACACCTGCTGGTCACCCGGCGTTCCGGCCTCCCGCATCAGGACGGCCACCGCCGGGCCACCCCCGACCAGCTGCTCGCGGACGACCACGTGTCCGACGTGCCCGGCGGGCAGCGCGGCACGCGGGACGCCGACACCGCCTACGTGATCTACACGTCCGGTTCCACCGGGCGGCCCAAGGGCGTCGCCGTGCCCCACGGCAACGTGCTGAGTCTCGTGCAGGCGACCCGCGCCGGCTTCGGGCTGGGGACGGCGGACGTGTGGACGTTCTTCCACTCGAGCGCCTTCGACTTCTCGGTGTGGGAGATCTGGGGCTGTCTGCTGACCGGCGGCCGCCTCGTGGTCGTGCCCCACCTCACCTCGCGCGAACCCGACCGGTTCCGCGACCTGATGGCCGCCCACGGGGTCACGGTGCTCAGCCAGACACCCTCGGCCCTCGCCAACCTGCTGTCCGTCGACCACGCGGGCCTTGCGGTGCGGCTGGTGATCCTGGGCGGTGAACCACTGGACGCCAGGATGCTGCTGCCCTGGTTCGACGCGTACCCCGACGACCGGTGCCGGGTGGTGAACATGTTCGGCATCACCGAGACCACCGTGCACGTCACCGCACAGACCGTGACGCGCGACCTGGCGCTCGGCGCGACGCGCTCGGTGGGCGCACCGCTGCCCGGATGGCACGTCTACGTGCTGGACCCCGAGGGACGGCTGCTGCCGCCCGGTGCCGCGGGCGAGATCTGCGTCGGCGGCGCCGGGGTCGCCCACGGCTACGTCGGCCAACCGGACCTGACCGCCGAACGGTTCCTGCCCGACCCGTACCAGGGTGGCCGCATGTACCGCAGCGGCGACCGGGGGCGGCTGCGGCCGGACGGGGCGCTGGAACACCTGGGGCGCCTGGACAACCAGGTGAAGATACGGGGGTTCCGGATCGAACTGGACGAGATCCGCACGGTGCTGCTGGAGAACGGAGCCGTCCGGGCCGCAGCGGTCGTCGTGGGTTCCACGGGCGGGGGAGACCCGTCCGGCCTGCGCCTCGACGCCTACGTGGTGCTGGACGGCGGTGACGTGCGGGCCGTCCGCGAACACGCCGCCGCCGTCCTGCCCGACTACATGGTTCCGGCCACGGTGACGGAGGTGGACGCCCTGCCCTTGACCACGAGCGGCAAGGTGGACGTGGCGCGCCTGCCCTCCCCCGGGATCCCCGCCGGGTCCGCCGAGGACGCCGCACCGACGGCCGACGACGAACTGGCCGCCTGGCTGCAGGAGCTGTGGTCACGGCTCCTGGGCTTCCCGGTCGGTCTCGACGACGACTTCTTCGAGGTCGGCGGGAACTCCATGGTCGCGGTGAAGAGCTCCGCGGCGATGCGGGCCGAAGGGATGCCCACCCTCCGCCTGCGCGAGTTCTACCGCCACCCCACCATCCGCCAGGTGGTGGCGGCCCTCAAGACGGCGGACGGCTGACAGGCCCCCGGAACGGCGGCGCACGGCCTCGGCGATCCCCGCCGGCGGCCGGCTCCGCTCACGAGGTCAGCGGCTGGACGTCACGGAGCCCGGTCCACGCGGCGGGCACACCGCAGGGAGGGGAGGAGGTCCCGAACTCGGAGTGCACGAGGTGGCGCACCAGGTTGAGCACCACGAACCGTTGCCCGTTCCCGCGTGAGGACGGGACGCGGCGTACCAGACCGCGTGCGCGCAACGCGTGAACGGCGCTCTCCGCGTCCGTGACGGAACCGGCGAACAACGTGACGGCGTCGCTCACCGTCCAGGGCCGCGAGTCGACCAGCCTGCGCAGGGCGTCGAGCTGGAGCGACGGGAGCGACGCGAGGACGTCGCGCATCCAGACGACGAGCGAGGCATCGGTCCGGGACGGAGACGTCACCAGCCGTGCCGGGGACGCCTGCGCCATGCGCAGGAGTTCCGCGGGCTCGTAGATGAGCAGCCAGGAGGCGGCCGACTCGAGCGCCGACGGTATCCCGTCGAGGAGCCAGCAGACACCGGCGATCGCGGCCACCGTCTCCGGGGACGACACCTCCGCCGGGTAGAGCAGGGCGCAGCGCGAGAGCATGTACCGCGTCACGGGGGAGTCGACGGCGCGTGCCGCGTCGCAGGCGCGGGGGTTCCATTCCGGGACAGCGAGGGGGAAGAGCGTGAAGGTGACCTCCCCGGCGCTCCCCGGCGCGACGTCGCAGGATTCCACCACCACCCGCAGGTCGCGGCAGAGCCGCAGAAGGCCGCGCAGGTCCCGGTGGTCCCGGTCGTCGAGGTCACGGTCGTCGACGACGAGAAGGACGTCGTCCGCAGCGAGGTGGCCGGCCACCTCGTCCACCGTGGCGTCACAGCCGACCACGTCCGCGACGCGGCTCAGCAGCCGGCGCGCGGAACCGTGCGGGCCGCCGGGCACCGCCTCGAGACGCTCCAGGAAGACCACCGGAACGAGCCGGGTCCGGTGCAGCTCGCTCGCGACGTTCTGGACCAGCGTCGTCTTGCCGACCCCGGGCGCGCCCACCACCCGGACCAGCCGGTGACCGGTGGACCGCAGCAGTCCGACGAGCGAGGACGTCTCCTCCTCCCGGGCGAGGGGCGGGGACAGGGGGGCCGGGGGCGCGGGCAGGTCGTCGTGGAGCGACCGCACCGCCGTCGGCCCGGCGGCGGCTTCCAGTTCCGCGCGCCGTGCCCCGTTCAACCGCAGGGCGTCGGCCAGCAGCCGGACGGTCTGCAGGCGCGGGCTGCCGGTACGGTCGAGTTCGAGGTCGCGAATGGCCCGGATGCTCACCGTCGAGATTTCGGCGAGCTGGCCCTGTGTCATACCCGCGCGCTTTCGCGCGCTTCGCAGCACGGAACCGAACTGTGTCTTCGATATGCGATCGGCGCTCAATGCCCCCCGCTCCCTGTCCCATCGGGCACGGCTCATCCGCCCTACCGTACGCAGGCCCGTCTTCCGGTGTCAGCGGGATCACGCCCCCGTGGGACCGGCAGCCGTTCAAGTGAGGCGTCGACTCAGTTGAACACGCGCGGCGCCGACCTGGACCGTATTCGCGGGGTGCTGCCACGATGGGGCGCGCCGTGGCCAGGCAGCCGGCTACCGGTCACCGGGCGAGTGGCCGCGCCGACGAATGTCCGTGTCCTGATTCGCCCCGCCGACGGCCGGAAGGGACGAGCACGTCGAACTCCGCGGAATTCCCGGCCCCATGGCGGGAATTCCGAGCGCAGTACCGGGGGGTGCTGAACAGCATCCCCTCGCAGCTTTGTCATTGAGGACTGGACGGTAATTCAGCATGCCTCGACGGCGGCTGCTCTTCGCTGCTCCAGTCGATGATTCGGATCGGTTGGGGTGTGCAGGGATGGCTGCAACTGTAGGTGAACACCGGGAACTGACGGCCGGTCAGCTCGCTGTCTGGTACGCACAGCAACTCGACCCCGAGAACCCGGTCTACAACGTCGGCGAGTACGTGGAGATACGCGGCCACCTCGACGTGGACCTGCTCACTCGGGCCCTGCGCCGCACGATGGACGACGCCGAGACGGCGCGGCTGCGCTTCCGGCTGGTGGACGGCGTCCCGCGGCAGCACCTCGGTGACGCGGACGACCACTGCGTCGAGATCCTGGACCTCACCGCGGAGCCCGATCCCCGGGCGGCCGCCGAGGCGTGGATGCTGGGCCGGATGCGCCTGCCGATGGACGTCCTCGGTGGGCCCCTCACCCGCTACGCCGTGATCAAGGTCGGCCCGGACCGTCACTACTGGATGCACTGCGCCCACCATCTCGTGATGGACGGGCACAGCGGCCGGCTGTTCGCCGACCGACTGGCGTACAACTACACGGCCCTCGTGGAAGGCCGCGATCCACGGCAGGACCGGACCATGGAGCCGATCGCGGTCCTCCTGGACGAGGACCGCGCCTACCGGTCCTCCCCGGCGCTGGTGGAGGACCGGGCCTACTGGACGGGCGCGCTGTCGGACGTCCCGCAGGCGAGGCGGTCCGACGGGCACCGGCCCCGGCAGCTCCCGCGGACGCCGGTCCGGCACCGGGGTGAGATCGACGCCGAGGTCGGCGCCGGCCTCAAACGGGGCGCGCGGCGGCTGAGGACCAGCCTGGCCGGCCTGGCGATCGCCGCCGCGGCCCTCTACCACCACCGCACGACGGACGCGCGGGACGTCGTCGTCGGGGTCCCCGTGGCCGGGCGTTCCGGACGCCGGGCCCTCGCGGTCCCCGGCATGACGTCGAACATCCTCCCCATCCGGCTCTCCGTCGGCGAGTCGACCACGGTGGCGGACCTCCTGCGGCAGATCACGGCACAGGTGCGTGCCGCGACCCGGCACCAGCGCTACCGCTACGAGGACATGCTGCGCGACCTGAAGCTCCTCGGCGGCGATCCGCTCTGCGACCTGATCGTCAACGTCATGTCGTTCGACTACCGGCTCGGCTTCGGCGACTGCACGGCGACCACCCGCAACCTCGCCAACGGCCCCATCGACACGCTGAGCTTCGACGTCTACGACCGGCTGGACGGCACCGGGCTCCAGCTGGACGTCGACGTGCACCGCGGCGCACGCGACCTGGAGCCGGAAGAGCAGATCTGCCCCCGCTTCCGCCGGATCCTGCAGGGCCTCGCCGCCGCCGACCACACCGACCTCGTCGGCCGGATCGACGTCCTGTCGGAGCAGGAGCGGGCGCGCGTACTCGTCGAGTGGAACGACACGGCGGCCGAGGCGGTGACGGAGCCGTCGCCGGCGCGGCTGTGGGAGGCGCGGGCGGCACGCACGCCGGACGCTACCGTCGGCGGCACCGACGGCGCCGGCGGCTCCTTCGCCGAGCTGGACGGGCGGGCCGACCGGCTGGCGCGGTACCTGGCCGAGCAGGGGGTGGGCCCGGAGTCCGTGGTCGGGCTGTGCACGTCACGCGGCACGGACACGATCGTGGCGACCCTGGCGGTGTGGAAGGCCGGCGGCGCCACTCTGCCGGTCGACCCGGCCCAGCCCGCCGAGCGGCTCGCCCGACTGCTCGCCGACACCGGGACGGAACTCGTCCTCACCGGCCCCGGCGACCCCCGCCACCGGCTCCCGGACCTGCCGTCGAGCCGGGTACGAGCGGTCGCCCTGGACGATCCGTCACTGGCGGAACCGCTGGACGGGCCGCACACCCGCCCGTTGGACCTGCGGGTCCCGAGCCGGACCCTCGCACAGGTGATCCACACGACGGACGCGACGGGACAGCCGACGTGCGTGGGGATCACCCACGGCGCACTGGCCAACTACGTCGCGTGGGCGGCGCACGCGTACGCGACGGAGAACGGGACGGGCCTGCCCCCGCGGGCGGCGGCACCGGTCGACCGGACCGTGCTGAGCGCGCTGCTGCCGCCGGCGAGGACCCGGGCCGAAGCGCGCGACGGCGTCGACGCCCCGGCCGCGTGGCGGGGCGGCGGAACCGACGCCGAAGCACTGGTGGCCTGCTGCGTCCACACGACGGGCACCGGCGACGCGCGGGACGGCTCGGCCCGGCTCGGGCGGCCGGTCGCGAACAACCGGGTCTACGTGCTCGACGCCGGGCTCCGCCCCGTCGCACCGGGCGTACCGGGTGAGCTGTACCTGGCCGGCGCCGGGGTGGCGCGCGAGGTCCTGGGCCGGGCCGGGGCGACGGCGGAGCGGTTCGTCGCGGACCCGTTCGCGGCGGACGGGTCACGCATGTACCGGGCCGGCCTGCGGGTGCGCTGGACCACCGGCGGCGAACTGGAGTTCCCGGACGACGCGGCCGAGGCGGAACGGCACGGGCGGAAGCCGCCGGCCCCGGAGCAGCCCACGGACGCCCACCCGGGACGGGTCTCGGCCGATGCCCGCGAAGAGGCCCTGTGCGCGCTGTTCGCCGAGGTCCTGGACCTGGAGGGCGTGGACGTCGACGACGACTTCTTCGACCTGGGCGGACACTCACTGCTGGCGACACAGCTCGTCAGCCGTATCCGCAGCATGCTGAACGTCGAACTGCCGATGCGGGCCGTGTTCGAGACACCGACGGTCGCGGGACTGGCGGGCAGGCTGGCCGGCGCGGACGAGGCACGCGTGGTGCTCGCGCGACGGGAACGTCCCGAGCGGGTGCCGCTGTCGTTCGCGCAGCGCCGGCTGTGGTTCCTGAGCCGGCTGGAGGGCCCCAGCGCCACCTACAACACCCCGATCGTGCTGAAGCTGTCCGGCCGGCTGGACTCCGCGGCCCTCAAGGCCGCCATGCGTGACGTGCTGGACCGGCACGAGGCGCTCCGCACCGTCCTGCCGTCCGAGGACGGAGAGCCGTACCAGGCGGTCCTCGGCATGGAGGACCTCGACTGGGAGCTCGAGGAGGTCACCGTCCGGGAGTCCGGCGGGGCCTACGAGCAGCTCTCGGAGATGACCGACCTGCCGGTACGGGCCGCGTCCGCCGACGGGACGCTCTCGGAGCTGGCGGGCGCCGTCGTGGGCGCCGCCGGCCACGTCTTCGACCTGTCGGCCGAAGTCCCCGTGAAGGCCTGGCTGTTCCGTACCGACCGCGCCGACGAACACGTGCTGGTGGTGCTGGTGCACCACATCGCCGGTGACGGCTGGTCCATGGGACCGCTGGCCCGGGACATCTCCACGGCCTACACGGCGCGATGCGAGGGGCGGGCGCCCGGATGGGACCCGCTGCCGGTGCAGTACGCCGACTACGCCCTGTGGCAACGGGAGCTGCTCGGCTCGGACGACGACCCGAGGAGCGTGCTGTCGCGCCAGGTGGCGTACTGGCGCGACGCGCTCGCGGGCGCGCCGGAGGAGCTGCGCCTGCCGGTGGACCGGCCGCGCCCGGCGGTGGCGAGTCACCGCGGACGCACGGCCGCCTTCGGCGTGTCCGCCGAGGTGCACGCCCGGCTGCTGGACCTGGCGCGCGCGGAGGGCGTGACACCGTTCATGGTGCTGCAGGGCGCCCTGGCGGTGCTGCTGTCCCGCCTGGGGGCCGGCGTCGACATCCCCATCGGGTCGGCGGTGGCGGGGCGCACGGACGAGGCGCTCGACGACCTGGTCGGCTGCTTCGTCAACACCCTGGTGCTGCGCACCGACCTGTCCGGCGATCCGGCGTTCACCGAGGTGCTGCACCGGGTCCGGGAGGCGGGCCTCGGAGCGTTCGAGCATCAGGACGTGCCGTTCGAGCGGCTGGTGGAGGAGCTGGCCCCACAGCGTTCCCTCGCCCGCCACCCCCTCTTCCAAGTCGTCCTCACGATGAACGACATCGCCGACGGGCTGATGGAACTCCCCGGACTGCGCGCGGAGATGATGTCGACCGCCCGGCCCGCGGCCAAGTTCGACCTGGACGTCATGGTGGGTGAGGCGTTCGACGCCACGGGGGCACCGGCGGGAATCCGGGGCGCGCTGACCGCGGCGGCGGACCTGTTCGACGAGGGCGCCGCCCAGCGGATCGCGGACCGGTTCGTCCGGGCGCTCGAGGAACTGGTCACGGACCCCCGGACGCGACTGAGCCAGGTCGGGGTGGTGTCACCGGCCGAACGCGCGCAGGTCCTGACCCAGTGGAACGACACGGCGACCGAGCCGGCGGGCGAGCCGGTGCCCCGGCTGTTCGCGGCGCAGGCGGCGCGGACGCCGGACGCCCCGGCCGTCGTCTCGTCCGGCGGTTCGGTGTCGTTCGCGGAACTGGACGGACGGGCGAACCGGCTGGCGCACTACCTGCGGGCGCAGGGCGTGGGGACGGACTCGGTGGTGGGCCTGTGCCTGCCGCGGGGCGTGGAGACCATCACCGGGATGCTGGCGGTGTGGAAGGCGGGCGCGGCCTACCTGCCGATCGACCCCGGCCAGCCCGCGGAACGCATCGCGTTCATGCTCGGTGACAGCCGTGCCGTGCTGACGCTGACCACGGAGGAGATCCTGGAGGAACTCCCGGCGGGACGGCATCGCCTGGTCGCGGTGGACGGCATCATGGTGGCGGCACAGCTCACCTCCGCGCCCCGGACGGCACCGGACGTCGACCTGTGGGCGCAACAGGTCGCGTACGTGATGTACACGTCGGGGTCGACCGGGCGCCCCAAGGGGGTGGCCGTCACCCACGGCGCGCTGGCCAACTACGTGACCTCGGTGCCGGCCCGGGTGGGCTTCGGCACGCCGGGCGGTCGCTACGCGGTACTGCAGGCACAGGCCACGGACCTGGGGAACACCGTGGTGTTCGCGTCCCTGACCACGGGAGGCGAGCTCCACGTCCTGGACGCGGAGACGGTCACCGACCCGATCGCCGTCGCGGCATACCTGGCGGAGCACCGGATCGAATTCCTGAAGGCGGTCCCCTCGCACGTGGCCGCGCTCGGTCCCGACGGCGCACTGCCCGCCCGGGCACTGGTCCTCGGCGGTGAGGCGGCCTCGCCCGCCCTCGTGGGCGACCTCCTGGCCGCGGCCGGCGACCGGGCCGTCTTCAACCACTACGGGCCCACGGAGACGACGATCGGCGTCGCCACCACCCGCCTGACCCCGGACCAGGTGGCCTCCGGGGTGATACCGGTGGGCACCCCGACGGCGAACACCCGGCTGTACGTGCTGGACGCCACGCTGGAACCGGTCCCACCGGGCGTGGTGGGGGAGCTGTACGTCGCGGGCGCGCAGCTGGCGCGCGGCTACACGGGGCAGCCGGGGCTGACCGCCGAACGCTTCGTGGCGTGCCCGTTCGCGAGCGGTGAGCGGATGTACCGCACGGGGGACCGCGCCCGCTGGACCCCCGGCGGCCACCTCGTCTTCGCCGGCCGCGTCGACGAACAGACCAAGGTCCGCGGCTTCCGCGTCGAGCCCGGTGAGGTCCAGGCGGTGCTGGACGCCCACCCGCAGACGACTCGAACGGCGGTCGTCGCCCGGGAGGACGTCCCCGGGGAGGTGCGCCTGGTCGCGTATGTCGTCACCGACGACGAGGACGCCGACCACACGGCTCTCGCCGCCTCGCTGCGCGCGTACGCCGGTGAACGGCTTCCGGAACACATGGTGCCGTCGGCGGTGGTGGTCCTGGAGGCGCTGCCGCTGACCGGCAACGGCAAGCTCGACCGCTCGGCCCTGCCGGCCCCCGACTACGCCGCAGCGGCCGCTCGGTCGCGCCGGGGACCGGCCGATCTCCGGGAGGAGATCCTGTGCGGCGCGTTCGCCGAGGTGCTGGGCCTGGAGAGCGTCGGGGTCGACGACGACTTCTTCGAGCTGGGCGGGCACTCGCTGCTGGCCACGCGCCTCGTGAGCCGGATCCGCACCGTACTCGGCGTGGAGATGGAGATCAGGACGCTCTTCGACGCGCCGACGCCGGCCGGTGTGGCCGCCGGGCTGGCCGGAGCGGGCACGGCCCGTGCGGCGTTGGCCGAGAGGCGGAGGCCGGAGCGGCTGCCCCTGTCGTACGGGCAGCGACGGCTGTGGTTCATCGGCCAGCTGGAGGGCCCCAGCCAGACCTACAACAGCCCGGTCGTCGTACGCCTCACGGGGGAGCTGGACCGGCAGGCCCTCGCCCAGGCGCTGAGGGACGTCATCGGACGGCACGAGGTGCTGCGGACGGTGTTCCCCGTGGCCGACGGGGAGCCCTACCAGCGGATCGTCCCCGTCGACGAACTCGACTGGGACCTCACCGTGGTCGAGGTGCGGCAGGGGCAGCGGCCACAAGACGACGGCCGCTTGCTCGACCTCGGCGATCTGTCACTGACCGAGCCGGTGATCGACCTGCCGACGATCGAACCGTCGCCCGACCTTCCGTCCGGTGAGATCCTCCCGGGCGACCTGACGGCAGCGATGGCCCGAGCCGCCGGCTACGCCTTCGATCTGTCCGTCGAGACGCCCGTACGCGCATGGCTGTTCGGGGTGGGCCCGGAGGAGCACGTGCTGGCCCTCGTGGTGCACCACATCGCGGGCGACGGTTGGTCGATGGGTCCGCTGGCGCGGGATGTGTCGGTGGCGTACGCGGCGCGGCGTGAGGGGCGGGAGCCCGGGTGGGACGCGTTGCCGGTGCAGTACGCGGACTATGCGTTGTGGCAGCGGGAGTTGCTGGGGTCCGAGGAGGATCCGGACAGCCTGATGTCGCGGCAGGTGGGGTTCTGGCGTGAGGCGCTGGCGGGTGCTCCGGAGGAGTTGGGTCTTCCGTTCGACCGTCCGCGTCCGGTGGCCGCTTCGCATCGTGGGCACACGGCGGTGTTCGAGACGCCGGCGGCGTTGCACGCGCGGATGGTGGAGGTGGCGCGTGAGCGTGGTGTGACGGTGTTCATGGTGCTGCAGGCGGCGCTGGCGGTGACGTTGTCGCGGCTGGGTGCGGGTACGGACATCCCGATCGGTTCGGCGGTCGCGGGGCGTACGGACGAGGCGCTGGACGAGCTGGTGGGCTGTTTCGTCAACACGCTGGTCATCCGTACGGATCTGTCGGGTGATCCGACGTTCGCGCAGGTGCTGGAGCGGGTGCGGGAGAGGAGTCTGGCGGGGTTCGGGCATCAGGACGTGCCGTTCGAGCGGCTGGTGGAGGAGCTGGCGCCGGCCCGGTCGCTGGCCCGACACCCCCTCTTCCAGGTCGTCCTGACCAAGCTGAACGCCACGTCCGGGAAGGAGACCGGTGAAGCGTCACTGACCCTGCCCGGAATCCGGTCCACGCCGCTCTTCCTGGGCAAGCCCTCCGCGAAGTTCGACCTCGACGTGATGGTCGAGGAGGAGTTCGACGCGAAGGGCGACCCTGCCGGGGTCCGAGGCGCCGTCACCGTCGCCGCGGACCTGTTCGACGAGACCACGGCCGGGCGGCTGGCGGAGCGGTTCATCCACGTCCTGTCCGAGCTGACGCAGGACACACCGGCTCGAGTGGGCGCGGTGGATGTCGTCTTGCCGGCCGAGCGTCGGCGGGTGCTGGTGGAGTGGAACGACACGGCGGTGCCGGTGGTGGCGTCCACGGTGCTGGGGCTGTTCGAGGAGCAGGTGGGGCGGTCGCCGGAGGCGGCGGCGGTGGTGCAGGGTGATGTGTCGGTGTCGTTCGGGGAGTTGGAGGTGCGGGCGAACCGGCTGGCGCATTATCTGCGGGCGCAGGGGGTGGGTGCGGAGTCGGTGGTGGGTCTGTGTCTGCCGCGGGGTGTGGAGACGCTGGTGGGGATGCTGGCGGCGTGGAAGGCGGGGGCGGCCTATCTTCCGGTGGATGTCGGTCAGCCGGCGGAGCGGGTGGCGTTCGTGCTGCGGGACAGTGGTGCGGTGCTGACGCTGACGACGGAGGAGATCCTGGAGGATCTCCCGGCGGGACGGCATCGGCTGGTCGCGGTCGA
>NZ_JBEORT010000105.1:0-25796 GCF_040302425.1 Streptomyces sp. NPDC126497 | reverse complement strand
GCCCCGGGGGGGCCGCGCGCGGCCCGTGCGGGCGCCGGGTTTGACCGCCGGGGCGGCGGCTACCCGCGCGGTGTGACGACGACATCCCAGGAAGAGCTGTTCCGGTTCCTGGAGGACCGCTTCGCGTGTGCCCAGGCGTGCACCGAATGCGCGCGCGCCTGCGCGACGCGGGCGAGCCTCGTGGATCCGGACGGAGGCGAGAGCCAGGAACTCGTACGGCGCAAGGGCATCATGTGCGCGGAGGTCTGCGACGCGACCTGCCGGGTGCTGTCCGAGCAGAACCAGGTGGACGAGGAGGCCATCCGCGTCCAGGTGGAGTGGTGCCGCCGGATGTGCCTGGAGAGCGCGCAGGTGTTCGACGGCCACCGCGGGGCGGAGCAGACGGCCGAGGCGTGCCGCGCCTGCGCACGGGCCTGCACGGAGTTCCTCGACACCCTGAACTGACCGCGGCCCGCGGCGGCGGCACCGGACGGTTCGGGGCGGCCGGCGGAGCCCGGGGCCCGGCCCGCGTCTGGCCGCCGCGGACCGGCCCGTGCTACGAAGGACCATGGCCGCACCCGAGGGAACCCGGACCTACGACGCCGTCGTCGTCGGCGCAGGCCACAACGGCCTCGTCGCCGCCGCCTACCTCGCCCGGGCCGGGCGCTCCGTGCTGGTACTGGAACGGCTCGGCCACACCGGCGGGGCGGCGGTGTCCACCCGCCCGTTCGCCGGCGTCGACGCACGTCTGTCCCGGTACTCCTACCTGGTCAGCCTGCTGCCCCGGAAGATCGTCCGGGACCTGGGCCTCGACTTCCGGCTGAGCACCCGCACCATCTCCTCGTACACCCCCGCCGAACGCGACGGACGGCCCACCGGGCTGCTCGTCGGCGGCGGCGAGCGGCGCACCCGCGAGGCGTTCGCCCGTCTGACCGGCTCCGAGCGCGAGTACCGGGCCTGGCGGAGCTTCTACGACATGACCGGCCGCGTCGCCCGACGCGTCTTCCCCACCCTCACCGGACCCCTGCCCACCCGCGAGGAACTGCGCCGCGCCGTCGACGACGAGGAGGCCTGGCGGATCCTCTTCGAGGAGCCGATCGGCCTCGCCGTCGAGGAGCGCTTCGCCGACGACCTGGTGCGCGGCGTGGTCCTCACCGACGCCCTCATCGGTACCTTCGCCGACGCCCACGACCCGTCCCTGAAGCAGAACCGCTGCTTCCTCTACCACGTCATCGGCGGGGGCACCGGCGCCTGGGACGTCCCCGTCGGCGGCATGGGCGCCCTCACCGACGCCCTGGCCGACGCCGCCCGCGCGGCAGGCGCGGTCGTCGCCACCGGCCACGAGGCGGTGCGCGTCGACACCGACGGCCGCACCGCCGAGGTCACCCACCGCACGGCCGACGGCGAGGGCGTCACCGCCGCGCGGCACGTCCTGGTGAACGCCTCCCCGCAGGAACTCGCCAGGCTCACCGGCGACACGCCCCCGCCGCCCGCCGAGGGCGCCCAGCTCAAGGTGAACATGCTCCTCGAGCGGCTGCCCCGGCTGCGCGACACCTCCGTCGACCCGCGTGAGGCGTTCGCCGGGACCTTCCACATCGCCGAGGGGTACGGGCAACT
This sequence comes from Streptomyces sp. NPDC126497, assembly GCF_040302425.1. Lineage (NCBI taxonomy): Bacteria > Bacillati > Actinomycetota > Actinomycetes > Kitasatosporales > Streptomycetaceae > Streptomyces > Streptomyces sp. NPDC126497. The sequence continues at coordinate 24,200 of NZ_JBEORT010000105.1, read as the reverse complement.
GGCCGCCGCGTACGCCCGGGCCGCCGCCGGTGAGCCGCCCGCCGCCCCGCCCTCCGAGATCTACTGCCACTCGCTCACCGACCCCACGATCCTCGGCCCGGACCTGGCCGCACGGGGCTACCAGACCCTCACCCTGTTCGGACTGCACACCCCCGCCCGGCTGTTCGAGCGGGACAACGACGCCGTCCGCGGGGAACTGCTGAAGTCGACCCTCGCCCAGCTCGACGCCCATCTGGCCGAACCCCTCGCCGACTGCCTGGCCACCGACGCCGACGGACGCCCGTGCCTGGAGGCCCGCTCCCCGCTGGACCTGGAGCGCGACCTCGGCCTGCCCGGCGGCAACATCTTCCACCGCGAGCTCTCCTGGCCGCACGCCCAGGACGGCACCGGCCGCTGGGGAGTGGAGACCCGGCACGCCAACGTCCTGCTGTGCGGCGCCGGCGCCGTCCGCGGCGGCGGGGTGAGCGGCGTGCCGGGACACAACGCGGCGATGGCGGTGCTGGAGGCCGGGGAAGGCTGACGACTCCGGGCGCAGTACTCTGGCCGGAGTGGTCTCGGGTACCTTCTGCGGGCGGAGTGGTGGCAGTGGTCAGACGGAACGAGCAGCGGCGGGCCGCCCTGGTGGACGCCGCGATCGAGGTGCTGGCCCGGGAGGGGATCCGGGGGCTGACGTTCCGGGCGGTGGACACCGAGGCCGCCGTGCCCGTGGGCACCGCGTCGAACTACTTCGGCTCGCGCGACGACCTGCTCACCCAGGCCGGCGCCCGGGTCTACGAGCGGCTGCAGCCCGACGAGGAGCTCGTCGCCCGGCAGCGGGCCGCCGGGCGCGACCGGGACGCCTACGCGGGACTGATGCGGGAACTGGTCGGCCGCATCGCCGCCTTCCGCACCGGCTACCTGGCGCTGCTCGAACTCCGGCTGGAGGCCACCCGCCGGCCCCGGCTCCGCGAGGTGCTCACCGAGCGGGTCCGCGCCGACGTCGAGGCCAACGTCCGCCACCACGAGGGGTCGGGCCTCCCCGGCGACGCCCTGGCCGTCAAGCTGCTCCACCTGACGCTGAACTGGCTGATCGTCGAACAGCTCACCCTGCCGGACGTCTTCGGCCCGGACGAGCGCGAGCGGCTGGTGACGGCCGCGGTCGAACGGATCGTGGCCGCCGGATAGTCCGGCCGGGCCTCAGCCCCGGTTCCCGCGCAGGTCCACGATCCGCCGGATCCTGCCCACCGAGCGCTCCAGCGTCCCCGGGCCGACGATCTCCACGTCCACCGAGACCCCGATGCCCTCCTTCACGGCCGCCGCGATCGACCGGGCGGCCGCCTCCCGCGTCGTGGCGTCCGCGTCGGAACGGGCCTCGGCGCGGACCGTGAGGGAGTCCATCCGGCCCTCGGCGGTGAGGCGGAGCTGGAAGCGCGGTGCCACGCCCGGGGTGCGCAGCACGACCTCACCGTCGGGCACATGGCCGGTCCGGGCGACCGGTCATTCGGTCGCCGCGTCCCGGGATCAGTGAGTCAGGCCGCCGCCGCCCGGGGCAAGAGCCCGGCCTGCACTTCTTCGCGCGGCGGCGTCCCTCACCCGCCCGGCGCGGCGGGGGCCCCGCCCCGGGGGCCGTACGCCGTCATGAAGCGGTCGCGGAAGGCGTCCATGCCCCAGCGCGGAGCGTCGGGCGCGGGCTTGAGGCCGTCGGTCCAGTGCCAGCCGGCCACCCGGTCCAGCACCTCCGGGTCCTTGGCGACGATCGTGACCGGCACGTCCCGGCTGGTGCTCCCGGCGGTGACGGCGGGCACCGGCTGGTGGTCGCCGAGGAAGACCAGGACCGTGTCCTCGTCGCCGTAGCGCCCGACCCACTCGGTGAGGCTGCGCAGCGAGTACTCGATGGCCCGCCGGTACTCGGTGCGCACCTTCTCCGGGTCCTTCCAGACCTCCTTCGGGTCCGTGCCCTCCTTCTTGATCCGGTGGAACACCGAGCCGTCGCCGAGGTCGTCCCAGTCGACCATGCGCGCGACGGGGGACCAGGGGTTGTGGCTGGAGGCGAGGATGATCTCCGCCATGACCGGCTCGCGGTCCTTCCGGCCGTGCTCCAGCCGCTGGAAGGCCTCCAGGCTGAACTGGTCGGGAACGGGGGTCCAGCTGAAGTACGGGCCGTGGTACCCGAGGTGCTCGGAGTCGTAGACGTGGTCCAGGCCGAAGAACTCGCCCTCCGGCCAGGCCCGCCGCACCCCGGGCACGATGCCCACGGTCCGCCAGCCGCCGGCCTTGCGGAAGTACTTGGTGAGGGTCGTGCGGTCGCTGGTGGTCAGGCTGCGGTAGCGCTGCTGGTTCTTGATCCACAGGCCGGACAGGAAGGTGGAGTGCGCCAGCCAGCTGCCGGCGCCGGTCACCGGGGACTCCAGCCAGCCGCTGCGGGCGGCGAACCCGGCGTCCGCGAGCCTCCGGGCGCCCTCCTCCAGCGCCGCGTCCATCGGCCCCGCCATCGCCGGGTCGTCGATCGCGACCCGGCCGTAGCTCTCGACGAAGGTGAACAGCACGTCCTTGCCGCGCAGCCCGGTGAGCAGCCGGTCGGGCGGCGTCTTCGCGAAGGCGTCGACGGCGGCCTCCCGCTCGAAGACCCGTGCGTCGCGCAGACCCGCGCGCACCTGCTCCACCCGGTTGCCCAGCATCTCCGCGGTGCCCCTGGTGGCGACCGGCACGCCGTCGATCCGCACGCCCAGCGTGACACAGGTGATCCACGCGACGCCCAGGACCAGCACCGTGCGCACCGCGACCGGGCGGTGGCGGGAGAGCAGACCGGCCAGCCGTACCGTCGACAGCGTCATCAGCGCGAGCAGGGCCACGAACAGCGCGATCGCCCCGGCCACGGCGAGCACCTGTCCGCCCCGGCCGAAGGACTCCCGGACGAAGTCCGTCGCGTCGTCCAGCAGGATCCAGTCGAGCACCAGGTCGAAGGGCCGGGCCAGCACCTGGTGGAAGCCCATGTCCACGAACTTCAGGACGGTGACCAGCCCGAGCAGGACGCCCGAGACCACGGCCGCGATCCGCCGCCGCCGCGGCGGCAGCACGAGCAGCAGGGCGGCGAGCAGGATGCCCTCGGAGGGCAGCCGGACGAACGCGTGGACGTCGACGCGCTCCACCCGGTTCGGCGCCAGGAGCGCGAAGAGCACCAGCGCCCCGGCGAGAACCGTCGTCCCGGCGGTGACGCCGCGCGCCGTACGGGGCCACCGGCGCCGCCAGCCGAACCAGCCCGGTGGCGCGACCGCCGACGGCGCGCTCCCTCCCCCCTCCCCGGGCGGGGCCGGGGCGTCGTCCCGGTTCGCTCCGGCCTCGGTGGTGTCCGGCAGCCGGCGGGGGCGAATGAAGAGCGACACCCGGGGATCCTTCCGTGCGGTCCTGCGAGGGCATGGCGAACGGGACCCGCCGGGCGGGTCCGCCCCCACCAGTACGTCGGCACACCGCCGTGGGTTCAAAGCGGGCCGGCCCGGTTCGCCCCGCGCGTCCCGGCGCCCTCGCGGAAAGGCACTCGTCGCGGCCTGTCGGGGGCGGGAACCGGCCGCTAGGCTGGCCCGCGGACGACGGTGAGTCGGGAGGAGCACGGACGTGGCCGAGAGCACCACCCAGCAGCGCCCGCTCACGGGCTGGGACAAGCCGGACCTGGACCTGAGCGACGCACAGTGGCAGTCCGGCAGCCGCGGCCTGGGCGATGTCCAGATCGCCTTCGTGGAGGGCTTCATCGCCATGCGCAACAGCGGCCGCCCGGAGAGCCCTTCCCTGATCTTCACCCCCGCGGAGTGGGGAGCGTTCGTGTCGGGAGCGCGGGAGGGCGAGTTCGACCTGACGTGAGCGGCGCCGCCGCGGGGGGTGTTCCGCGCGTTTTCCCGGACAGGCGGTCCGAGGCGCCGCTCCCGGCCGGTATCCGCACCGGGACGCCCGGGAAGACGGAGCCGAGGACCGTGCCCCGCACCGGGAACGGCACTCCGGGGTCGCCGTCGGGACCGATGTGCTGCCCGGGGACGCGGCCGGCCGTCTGGTCGAGGCGCCGCGGGACGCCGGGCCGGTCGTCGTGGGCCGGCACCGCCGCCGCCCGCGCGCAGGAGGGGCTCGGTGACCCAGGCGGTACTGCTCCACGCGGTGAGCCCGGTCGCGGTGGTCCCCCCCCCCGGAGCAGTCGCCGGAGCCGTCGTGACCGCGGGCGGTCGTGCCCCGCCCGGGCGGAGCCGGGAGCGGGGGACGCCGGCGCCCCCATCATGAGCGGCATGCGGGACTCGACCACCGGTGACGCCCACCTCGTCCTGGACCTCGCCCTCACCGTCCGGCACGACGGCGACGGCGGAGTCACCGACGACCTGACCGGCCCCGCCGCCCTCACCGCCTGGGTCCACGCGCACCCGGACGCGTTCCCCACCGCGCGCCGCTTCGTCGCCGACGAGGATCACCTCACCGCCGTCCGCGACCTCCGCACCCTCTTCGCCCACGCCGTCCGCCCCGGCCGGCCGAGCCCCGCGGACGCGGCCCGCCTGCTGCCCCTCCCGGAGGCGCTGCGGCGGCTGAACGACGCCGCCGCCCGCACTCCCACCGTCCCCGTCCTGGAATGGCCCGACGGGCACGGTCCCGTGGCGCGCCGGCGGCCCGTCCCGGACCGCGGGCACGACCTGACCGCCGTACTCGCCCAGGGCGCGATCGCCTTCCTGGCCGGCCCCGACCGGGAGCACCTGCGCGCCTGCCACGCCCCCCGCTGCGTCCGCTACTTCCTGAAGGAACACCCGCGCCAGGAGTGGTGCAAGCCCTCCTGCGGCAACCGCGCCCGGGTGGCCCGCCACCACGAGCGGCACCGGCGGACCGGGTAGCCGGGGCGGGTTTCGCCCGACCGTCCGAACCCGGGTCCGGGCACGTACCATGGCGGCATGTCGTTCCTCCGCCGCCGCAGTGCCACGCCCGCCGGGCCCGACTTCGACGTACTGGCCATGGACCCGGGCGACTGGCCCGGCAACCTGGGCGCCGGGCTGCTGCCCGCCCCCGACGGAAGCTGCCAGGGCGTCTTCCTGCGCTACGACCTGTTCGGCGGCCGCGGCCCCGCGATGGTCATCGGCAACCTGCCCGAGGGCTCCCCGGCCCGGGACCTCCCGGAGGGCGAGGTCCCCTTCGAGGTCGGGCAGCTGCTGCTGGCGCTGGAGAACGACGAGGAGGTCACCGTCGTCGGCACCGAGGACGTGCCGGTGATGCAGGGCGACAACCTGCTGATCGTGCGCCGCGTCAAGCTCTCCGAGGGACGGATCTCCTGCGTGCAGTTCGACCGCAGCGACAACGTCCTGGTGACCATCGCCGCCTGGGACCGCCCCATCACCGACGACCTGTACGCCCTCCTCAAGCCGCTGCCCGCGGAACTGTTCCAGCAGGACTGACCCGAGGGCCGGGTTCCCCGGGAACCCGGCCCCCCCGGGTCACGTCCTTCGCGCCGTCACGACGACGTCACCGTCACGTCCGCCGCCCGGACGAAGCCGACCCGGTGGCCGAACTGGATCTCGTAGTACAGGTCCTCGCCCCGCACCACCCGGTGGGACGCCTCGTCGAAGGTCACCGCGTAGTAGTACTCGCCGGGCACCTCGCCCCCGGTCACGTACTTCTGGCCCTCGAGCACCGTGTACGGCAGCGGCGACACCGCCTGGGCCGGCACGCCCTCCGGGTAGGCGGCCTCCTCCGGGTACGCCCTCCCGTACACCGGCACCGAGGCGAGGCCCTTCCTCGGGGTGACGACCCTTCCCTTCGAGGGCACCGCGGTGGGGCGCTCCCGCGGATTCTCGAACCAGGCCTTTTGGCCGAGGTACCAGATGGCGGTCCAGTCGCCCCAGCGGTCGGCGACCGCGTACTGCTGGCCCGTGGAGGCCCGGGAGGACAGGTCGTTCACGCCGGTGGTCGGGGCGGAGCCGAGACCGATGTCCGTGATCAGCGGGGAGTCCTCGTCGTGGTCGGAGTACAGCCGCACCGCGCTCGACCCGTGGTCGGCGCACGGCTCGCCCGCGGTCCCGCAGCCCGTGAAGACCGGCCGGTTGGCCGCGTAGTCGGGCCGGATCGTGACCACGCCGGAGCGCTTGCCGGCCGTGGCCCTCAAGGGCTCGCCCAGCAGTTCGAAGTAGTGCCGCCAGTCCCAGTACGGTCCGGGGTCGGTGTGCATGCCCGGGATGGTGGCGGTGGTCGTCCCCGGCACCGTGTCGTGGCCGAGGATGTGCCGGCGGTCCAGCGGGATGCCGTGCTTCTCGGCGAGGTACTTCACCAGCCGGGCCGAGGACCGGTACATCGCCTCGGTGTACCAGGCGTCGGGGTCCGCCAGGAAACCCTCGTGCTCCAGGCCGATCGAGGCCGCGTTGACGTACCAGTTGCCCGCGTGCCAGGCCACGTCCTTCGCCTTCACGTGCTGGGCGACGTGGCCGTCGGTGGAGCGCAGGCTGTACTGCCAGGACACGTACGTGGGGTCCTGCACCAGGTCGAGGACGCCCTCCCAGGCGCCCTCCGTGTCGTGGACGACGATGTACCGGACGCGCTGCGAGGCGGGCCGGTCCGCCAGGTCGTGGTTGCCGTAGTCGCCGTCGCCGAACTCCTCGTAGGGCGCCGGGATCCACTCGCACGACACCGTCCTCGGGCACTCCGTCCCGGCGGCGGAGGCGGTGCGCAGCCCGGCGCGCTCCAGGGCCGCGGTGTCGGGTGCGAGGCCCGGGCTGGCGTCCAGGACCACCCGTTGCCCGGCGTCCGTGACCCGTGCCCCACCGGCGCGGATCACCTCGTACACGTCACGGGCGTACGCCGCCGCCGACGCGGTGTCGTCCGCGCCGGAGAAGAGGGCGACCGCCGCGTACCAGTCCGCGGGGTCGCCGCTCCTCGGCCCGCCCAGCCGGCGCTGGGCCTCGGCCAGCAGGGCGGCGCCGCCCGCCACGTTCGCGGCGGGGTCCTCGCGCAGGCGCTCGGGGCTGAGCCCGGTCAGACGGGCGGCCTCCGGCAGTGTGGTGAGCCGGTCCGGCAGCGTCCCGGGACGCGGGGCCCGCACCCCGGGACGCGGGGAGGGGCGGGCCTCGTCGCCGCGCGGGTCCTCCGTGCCGGAGGCGTGGTGGCCGGAGGCGGCGAGCGCGGTGCGGGCGTCCGTGAGGTGCATCGGGCCGTAGCCGCCGGTCACGCTCGGGGCGCCACCGTGCGCGTCCCAGCGGGACTGGAGGTAGGAGACGCCGAGCAGCACGCTGCGCGGTACGTCGTACCGCGCGGCGGCGGTGGCGAACGCGTGCTGCAGCCGGGTGTCGTCCGGAGGGGCCGGGGCGGGCGCCGCGCCCAGCAGCGGCAGCGTCAGCGCGGCTGCGGCCAGGCCGCTGAGGGCACCGCGGGCGGCGCGTCTCGGCGGTCCGGCCGCACGGCGGGGCTCGGTGGCGGGTTCTCGCAATGCAGCCTCCTGGGACGATCGGGCGCAGCGCGCCGGACGGGGCCGAGCGGTGCGTCAGTCGTACCGGTCGGCCGACAATCCGTCAATCATGCCCAAAGAGGCGGGAATCACCTCGTCCATCGGGGTGTGCGGAGTTTTCGTGGCGGCGGGGTCCGGGCCTGCGGTGCGTCAGTGGCGTGGGCCAGTGGTGCGGGGCGGGACCCCCCATCGTCCCGGGGGCGCCTCCCGGGCCTCGAGGCACGGGGGAGGCACGACGTGCCCGCAGCCGGGGGCGGGCACGGCCACGCCGTCCGGCTGCGGGCGGTTCGGCGGGGTCAGCGGGTGCCCACCGCCGCGCGTACCGCCCGACGGGCGAGTTGGCAGTCGTCGTGGAGGCGGCGGAGGAGCAGGCGGTGCTCCTCGCCGGACGGCGCCGCCGGGGTCGCATCCTGCATCGAGCGCTGGACGGCCGTCTCGTACGTGCGGATCTCCCGGGTCAGCACGAGCATCAGGTTCACCAGGAAGGCGTCCCGCGAGGCGGGGCCCGCCGACTGGGCGATCTGGCTGATCTGGCGCCGCGCCACCGGCGCGTCCCCGAGCACCGACCACAGCGTCGCCAGGTCGTACCCCGGCAGGTACCAGCCGGCGTGCTCCCAGTCCACCAGCACCGGACCGGCCGGTGAGATCAGGATGTTGGAGAGCAGGGCGTCGCCGTGGCAGAACTGCCCCATGCCCTGCCGTCCGGTCGCCAGCGCGATGCCGTGCAGCAGCTTCTGCAGGTCGCCCAGGTCCCGGTCGGTGAGCAGACCCAGCTCGTGGTACCGGGAGATGCGGGCCGCGTAGTCCAGGGGCGCGTCGAACGTCCCGGCCGGCGGCCGCCAGGAGTTCAGCCGGCAGATCGCGCCGAGCGCCGCCCTGATGTCCGCCCGCGGCGGTGCCTCCACCGGGTGCCGCTGGAGCGCCGCCACCCGGCCGGGCAGCCGCTCGATCACCAGTGTGCCGTTGTCCGGATCCGCCGCGATCAGCCGGGGCGCCCGCACGGGCGGGCGGTGCCGGACGAACGAGCGGTATGCCGCTATTTCATGGCGGATCCGCTCGCTCCACGCGGGGGAGTGGTCCAGTAAGCACTTCGCGACCGCGGTGCTCCGGCCGGTGGTCCCGACCAGCAGGACGGACCGGCCGGTGCGGCGCAGCACCTGGACCGGCGCGAACTCCGGACAGATGCGGTGCACCGACGCGATCGCCGAGCGCAGCTGGGCGCCCTGCGGGCCGGACAGGTCGAGCCTGCCGCTGAGCGGCTGGGTGCCCGGTCCCGCGGCGCGCCGTACGCCGCCCGCGCCGAGCACGGGGTTCGCGGGGCGGGCGGGGGCGAGGTAGGGGCCGCTGTCCGACGGGCGGGGGCGCAGCGGCCGGAGCGGGGCGGACACGGAGGACGATGCTGCGTACATGGGTGATACAGATCCCTTCGTGTGCCTGCGACGTCAGCGCACCACCCGGCCCGGCCGCCCGGACGCACCCTGGGGGAATGCCCCTGCGACGACGGGGTCGTGGTGGCGCGTTCCTACTCGACACCCGATGGCCCCTGGCACACCATCTGGCGCACCCTGGCGAACCATGGCGAATAGTCGCCCGGCAATCCGCACCGGGCTACTGTCAACTCAGCCGAGAACCTGGGGGCTTGATGTGAGCGGACAACCCAACACCCGGCTCTCGGACCTGTTCGGCCTGGCCGGCTGGTCCAAGGGCGAACTCGCGAGGCTGGTCAACCGGCAGGCGGCGGCCATGGGTCACCCCCAGCTGGCGACCGACACCTCCCGGGTGCGGCGGTGGATCGACATGGGAGAGATCCCGCGCGACCCCGTGCCGCGGGTGCTGGCGGCCCTGTTCACCGAGCGTCTCGGCCGTGTCGTGACCATCGAGGATCTCGGTCTGGTCCGGCACGGGCGTACGGGGAAACGGCCACGCCCCGGGAGTGCGGAACATCCCGACGGAGTGCCGTGGGCGCCCGAGCGGACAGCCGAGGTCCTCACCGAATTCACGGGAATGGACCTCATGTTCAACCGACGCGGCCTGGTGGGCGCGGGCGCCGCGCTCACCGCGGGCTCCGCACTCAGCAGCGCCATGCACGACTGGCTGCACACCGATCCGGCCCTGACCGCCGACGCTCCCCGACTCGACGACCCGCTGCGCGCGGAACCCGCCGGGTCCGACCGCTACGAGGCCGCCCCGATCGGCTCGCAGGAGATCGAGGAGCTGGAGCGCTCCGTGGAGGTCTTCCGCGCCTGGGACGCCGCCCGCGGCGGCGGTCTCCAGCGCAAGGCGGTGGTCGGCCAGCTCAACGAGGTGGGCGGCATCCTCGCCTACCACCACCCACCCCATCTCCAGCGGCGCCTGTGGGGCGTCGCCGCCAACCTCGCCGTCCTCGCCGGCTGGATGTCGCACGACGTCGGCATGGAACCCACCGCCCAGAAGTACTTCGTCATCGCCACCCACGCGGCCCGGGAGGGCGGCGACCGGCCGCGCGCCGGCGAGGCCCTGTCCCGGGCGGCCCGGCAGATGGTGCACCTGGGCCGGCCCGACGAGGCGCTGGACCTGATGAAGCTCGCCCACTCCGGATCGGGCGAGGAGGTACTGCCGCGCACCCGCGCCATGTTCCACACCGTCGAGGCGTGGGCGCAGGCGTCCATGGGCAAGGGGCAGGCGATGCGCCGCACCCTGGGCCGGGCGGAGGACCTCTTCGTCTCCGACCGGGGGGACGTGCCGCCGCCGAGCTGGATGCAGCTGTTCAACGAGGCGGACCTGTACGGCATGCAGGCCCTGGCCTACCGGACGCTCGCGGAGTTCGAGCCGGACGCGGCCGCGCACGCCCAGCACTACGCGGACAAGGCGCTGGCACTGCGGGTCGAGGCGCAGCAGCGGTCGAAGATCTTCGACTTCCTGTCCATGGCCTCCGCGTGCTTCCTCGCCGACGATCCCGAGCAGGCGGACCGGTTCGCGCGCCTCGCCCTGGTGTCGATGGGGCAGAACTCCTCGCGCCGTACCTGGGACCGGCTGCGCCAGATGTACCGGCTCACCGCCGAGTACGCCTCGTACCCGAGGATCCAGGAGCTCAGGGAGGAGATCGCACTGGTGCTGCCCCGGCCCAGGGGCGAGGGGGACACCGCCCGGGCGTGAGGACGGCCGGTCCGCGCGGACCGCTACGGGGCCTGCGGGGTGACCCGGGCGACGAGCACACAGGCGGCGTCGTCGCGTTCCCGTCCGCCGAACTCCTCCGCGACCGCCCGGACGCAGTCCTGCGCGGTGCGGGCGGCGGCGAAGCGCGGGGCCAGTCCGAGGAGACGGTGCACGGACGCGGTCCCGGTGCGCAGCAGCAGCACGTCACCGGCTTCGAGGGTCTCCTCGGCCTGTCCGTAGCAGGCACCCGGGACGGCGCCGAGCAGCACGCCGTCCGGCGCCTCCAGCACGCGCCCCGTCCCGCCGCGGAACAGCAGCGGGGCGGGGTGCCCGGCCCGCGCCCACTGCAGGGAGCGGGTCCCGGGCCGGTAGCGCAGGCAGGCGGCACTGCCCAGGGCCGGTTGCGCCGCGGTGGCGTCCAGTAACCGGCTGAGGCAGGCCAGCAGCGGTCCCGGCGCGGTGCCGGTCATGGCCATGCCGCGCAGGGCGTCGAGCAGCATCGCCCTGCCCGAGGCCGCGCCGACGCCGTGTCCGGTCAGCTCGCCGACGCCGAGCAGCGTCGTCCCGTCGGGCAGCTCCAGCGCGTCGTACCAGTCCCCGCCGATCCGCGCGTGCGCCGTGGCCGGCAGACGGGACGCGGCGAGGTCGAGGGTCCCCGGGCCGGTGCGCGGGAGCCGCAGGGGACCGTGCCACGTCGGCAGCACGGCCTCCTGCAGCCCGACCGCGAGCCGGTGCTCGGTCCGCGCGGCGGCGTGCCGCTGGCGGTGCAGCGAGTCACGGGTCTCGCCGACCGTCCGCCGGCAGCCGCGCAGTTCGCTGACGTCGCGCAGCACCGCCCACATCGAGGCGGTGCTGCCGTCGGCGCCGAGGACCGGCTCGCCCATCATGTGCACGGTCCGCACGCCGCCGCCCGGGCGTACGACGCGGAACTCCCCGTCGATGGGCCGGGCGTCGACCAGACAGTCCGTGACCATCGCGGTCAGCCTGGGGCGGTCCTCCTCGAACACCAGCGAGGGCAGTTCGTCGAGGGTGAGCGGAGCGGCGGCCGGGTCGCGGCCCAGGATCCGGTACAGCTCCCCGGACCAGCGCACCTCGTCCGTGAGCAGGTCCCACTCCGCGCTGCCGACCCGGCCGAGCACGGAACCCCGCCGCGGCGCGGGCAGCGGGTCGTCCCGCAACTGCGTCAAGTTCCTCCCCAGCTCGTCGAGCTGACGCAGCGCCAGGTCGTACAGCGCGCGCCGCCGGCGCTCCCGCGGGTCCGCCGTGCCGGCCGGGGTGTCGCGGCGCACGGCGTCCACCTCGCCCTTGAGCCGCCGGGTCTGCGAGACGAGCGCGTCGACCGTGCCGCGTCCGGGCGGCCGGGCGGCTGGACGGTCCGCGGAGAGGTGGGACGGCATGACGCGCTCCGATGCGGGGACGGTTCGGCCTTCGGACGGAGGGAGGGACCGCTACGACTGTCGCACAGCCCGCGACGGTCCGTGAGGGATTCGGCAACACACGATAAGGCGGTGCCCATGGCATATGTCACCGTCTCCATCGGGTTACCCGCAGGAATACGTCAGGAGCGCTACGTGCGTCTCAACTCCCTTGATGTGCAAGGGAAATGACATACCTCCGGAGTCCCGCGACCCCTCATGCGAACGTTCGACGGACGGGTGTTCGCACGCGGGTGACCGGTGGGTCGCCCCGTCCTCAGAAGCGCGGCACCGCCGCCGTCCCGTCCGCGTCCCCGAGCGCGCCGTCCGGGACGAAGCGGACCTCCGCGCCGGTCTCCGGGCACTGCTCGACGATCTCGTCCACGATGTCCGCGCGGCCGTCCAGGTCGCCCTCCTCGGCGACGACCAGGTGGTCACCGGTGTCCCGCACCGTGACCCGGTGGTCCTCCTCCACGGCCGGCAGCCGGACCCGGCCCTCCCGGGCGCTGCGCCACGGTTCGTCGACGCCGGCCGCGACCTCCTTGCGCCCCCGGGCCGGCTCCGGCGCACGGGCCACGTCCTCGGTGCTCCTGCGCGCCCCGGTCTCGAGCGCCGGCTTCACGGCCTGCCACACCGCCTCGGGCGTGGCCTGCGCCGGCCCGCCGTGCGGAACCCGCACGGCGCCCCCGGTCGCGCCGCCGGCCTCGGCCACCGCCTTGCGCAGCCGGACGGCGTCCTGGGCGTTGAGGGGGTCGTGCCGGTGTGCCGGCGTCAGCACGGACACCGCGGGGCAGGGGCGCCGGCGACGAAGCCCGGCAAGGGCCGCGGGTCTCAGATCGTGCTCCGTGACAGCGCCACAGGGCGGATCCGCCGACAGGGCATCCGGTGCGGGAGCGCCCCGCCCCCGGGGGGTCCGGGCGGCCGCTCAGCCGCGGCCGCCGTCCTCGGACCCGCAGGAACTGCCGCTGCGTGGCAGGGAGCCGTAGAGGAGGAAGTCGTCGACCTTGCGGTGGACGCACTCGGACGACCCGTAGCCGGTGTGCCCCTCGGCCCGGTTGTCCAGCACCACGGCGGAGGGGCCGAGCCGCTCGGCCGTCTCCACCGTCCAGCGGTACGGCGTGGCCGGGTCGCCCCGGGTGCCGACCAGCAGCATCTTCGGGGTGTCGAGGTCCTTGACCCGCTCGCGGATGTAGTCCGTCCCCCTGGGGCGCCCGTAGCACAGCACCACCTGGGCGAGCCGGTACGGACCGAAGACCGGCGAGGCCTCCTCGTAGGCGCCGCGCAGCCGGGCCAGGTCCCGGGCCAGCCGTCCGGCGTCCGGGCGGTCGGGGTCGTCGGCGCAGTTCACCGCCATCAGCGCCGCCGGCAGGTTGTCCAGGGGCACGTCCTCCTCGTCGACGAGGGGGTGGTCGTCCCGCCGCGGCACGGGCAGTGCCACCCCGCCGGTCGCGAGGGCCTCCACCCCGCGGGTGTCCCCGTCCTCCACCAGCTGGGCGAGCGCCCGCTGCAGCAGCGGCCACGTCTCCTGGGTGTAGAGGCCCTGACCGATGGCCAGGGCCAGGTCCTGGCCGGTGAACTCGTCGCCGAAGCCGGTCGGCACCGGGTTCTCGTCGAGTGACGCGACCAGCCGCACGACCTGCGTGCGGGCCGCGCGGGCGTCCTGCCCGAACGGACAGGCGAGATCCTCGGTGCACCAGGTGAGGAAGTTGTCCAGCGCGGCCTGCTGGCCCCTGGCGCCGGCCAGCCCCTGCTCGGCCGGTGACTCGGTCAGCGTGTCCACGCCGTCCAGCGCCATGCGGCCGACCTTCCCGGGGAACCTGGCGGCGTACACCGCGCCGAGCCGGGTCCCGTACGAGAACCCCAGGTAGGTGAGCTTCCTGTCGCCGAGCACCTGGCGCATCACGTCCAGGTCGTGCGCGACGTCCACGGTGCCGATGTGTTCCAGGACCGGGCCCGAGTGCTCGGCGCACTCGGCGGCCACCTCGCGCAGCTTGCGCAGCGTGTCGCGCGGATCGGCCGTCCCCTCGCCGCCGGTGGCCTCCAGTGCCCGGCCGAGGGCGTCGGCGCCGCAGCTGACCGGTGAGGAACGGCCGACGCCCCGCGGATCGAAGGAGACCACGTCGTAGCCCCTGGTCAGGCCGAGGAGGTCCTTGCGGTTGTGGGCGAGTCCCAGCACCCCCGAACCGCCCGGGCCGCCGAAGTTCAGCAGCACCGAGCCCCGTGGGTCGCCGGAGGCGCGGTAGCGGGCGAGGGCCAGCTCGAGGGTGCCCTCGTCGGGCTTCGCGTAGTCGAGCGGCACGGTCACCGTCCCGCACTGCATGTCCTTCGGCAGGTCCGTGCCCTCGCAGGCCGTCCAGGTGATCTTCTGGTCGTAGAACCGGTCGAGGTCGGGATCCGCCCGGCCGGCGGCCGTCAGTCCCGTGCCCAGCAGGGCCAGCCCGACCGCCCCGGTGGCCGCGCAGCGCCGGACCGAGGGCCGCACCGCGTGGCGCCGGACCGGGAGTCGCTTGGACAGCTTGGCCAGCATCGATGCCTCCAGGGACGCCCCGACCGGCGCCCTCGCCCACCATAAGCGGGCCCGCGGGATCCCGCCCGTCGGTCCCGCGGCGGTGCCCCGGGCGAGGGGACGCCCGACGGGGTGGACCGGCTGCGGCGTGCGGATGGGCCGTGCCCCGGACCCCGCAGCCGGGTTCCCTCCGGTGCGATCGCCCGGCCGGACCCGCGCCCGCCTGCGGGCGTACGGCCAGGATCCCCGCGCGGACGGCCGGCCCCGCGGGTCAGCCCCGCCCGCGGTGGAACCGCCGGTGCAGCTCCCTGACCTCCTCGGCCAGTGAGGGGACGGGCCCGGCCACGGCCACCCCCGGGGCGATCTCGGCGACGGGCAGCGTCCGCACCGGCGGGGCGGGCACCCCCAGCTCGGTGAGCCAGGACGCCAGCTGCTCGGAGGAGGCGGCGTACACGATGCGCCCGAGGCCCACCCAGGCGTGCGCCGCGGCGCACATCGGACAGTGCTCGCCGGAGGTGTACACCGTGGCCGCCGCCCGCTGTCCGGGGGTCATACGGGCCGCCGCCCAGCGGGCCAGCTCGAATTCGGGGTGCCGGGTGCGGTCCCCGGAGGCGACGCGGTTGTGGTCCTCGGCGAGCACGGTGCCGTCCCCGGCCACGAGCACCGAACCGAACGGCTCGTCACCGGATTCCAGTGCCTCGGCCGCCAGTTCCACGCAGCGCCGCAGGTACGGCAGCTCCTCGTCCCGCACGACCACGGTCCGGCCTCCTCACGACGTCCACCCGACGGACGCCAACCCTAATCCCATTGCCCCGGGCGTCGCCCCGTGGTGGAGTGCGCCGCATGGATCAAGCCGCTGTACTCGCCCTGTTCGACCGTGAGATGCGCGAGGGGGCACGGCCCGACGGCCCCGGCTCACAGGTCGAGCGCGTCGGCGCCGTGGTGCGCCACACGGGCCCCGCGCACGGATGGAACGGCGTCGTCTGGTCCGCCCCGGAGGTGACGGGCGAGGACGCGGACGCCGCGATCGCGGAGCAGGTGGCCCACTTCGCCGGGCTCGGCCGCGAGTTCGAGTGGAAGCTGTACGGACACGACCTGCCGGCGGACCTCGGGCAGCGGCTCGTGGCGGCCGGATTCACCCCCGGGCCGGCCGAGACGCTCATGGTGGGCGAGGTGGCCGGTCCCGTCCTCGACATCGAGCCGCCCGAGGGCGTCCGCCTCGTGCCGGTCACCGACCGGGCGGGGGCCGGCCTGGTGGCCGAGGTGCACGAGAAGGCCTTCGGCGCCGACGCGTCCGGGCTCCGCCGGCACCTGTCCGACCAGCTGGCCTGGGCCCCCGACACCGTCGTCGCCGTCCTGGCCCTGGCCGGCGACGAACCGGTGAGCGCGGCCCGCATGGAGCTGGCGCCGGGCGCCCGGTTCGCCGGGCTGTGGGGCGGCGGCACCGTGCGGGAGTGGCGGGGGCGGGGCGTCTACCGCGCCCTGGTCGCCCACCGGGCCCGGATCGCCGCGGACCGCGGCTGCCGGTACCTCCAGGTCGACGCCTCCGACCAGAGCCGTCCCATCCTCGAACGCCTCGGCTTCACTGCGCTGACCA
The DNA here is from genome assembly GCF_040302425.1 of Streptomyces sp. NPDC126497. NCBI lineage: Bacteria > Bacillati > Actinomycetota > Actinomycetes > Kitasatosporales > Streptomycetaceae > Streptomyces > Streptomyces sp. NPDC126497. The sequence goes on along the minus strand of NZ_JBEORT010000105.1, from coordinate 8,115 downwards.
CGACCACGCCCTACGTGTGCGCGAGCCGCTGACCGCGGACGGGCTCCCTGCCGGTGGCCGGCGCGGGCCCCGGAGCGTCCGGCACCGGACCGGCAGCTCCACCCGGACGCGAAAGCGCCGGTCCGCGGTCGGCGCGGACCGGCGCTCGGCTCCTTTCACGGTCCTCCTACGGCCGGCGGCCGCTCTTGGCGGCCGTGGCGAGGCAGGCGGTGCCCAGCATCAGGGTGAGGGCGCCGATGACGACGTTGTTCCAGATGACGCCGGCGTCGGGACCGCTGCCGACGATCCACGGCGAGACGATCATCCACAGGCCCAGGGCGCACATGGCCCCGCTGAGGCCGTACATGCGCGCCGGGGCCGCGGTGAACCCCAGGGCGAGCAGGGCGATCGCGATGCCCACGATCAGGTTGTGCGTCACGAGCGCGGGCTGGCTCGTCGTGTAGTGGAGTATCCACGGGGACACCGCACAGTAGAGACCGAGCAGGAACACCGGTCCGTCCACGAGGGCCACATCACGACCGCCGAGCATGCGGTCGTACCGTGCCCGCATCTCGGGAGCGTCGGGGTGGCTCGTGATGTCGCCACGCGGGTGTGAGACGTTGGCCATGAGTCGTCTCCTTCGACTAGCGGGCCTGACCGCGTCCGGTGCGGTGTGCGGCAGGAACCGCACGATGTCATTCTGCTCTTATTTGTCCTTTATGTGTAGGGCTCGCGGGGGAGTCCGGCCCGGCCGCGGCCCGTGCCGCGGTCCGCGCGATGTTGCGGGCCATGCCGCCGAACACGACGGCGTGGAAGGGGGAGACGGCCCACCAGTACAGGTGTCCGAGCAGTCCGTGCGGATGGAACAGGGCCCGCTGGCGGTACCGGGTGCGGCCGGCGTCGTCCGTCTCGGCGTACATCTCCAGCCAGGCCAGCCCCGGCAGCCGCATCTCGGCCCGCAGCCGGAGCAGGTGGTTCGGCTCGATCTCCTCCACCCGCCAGAAGTCCAGCGAGTCACCGGCCCGCAGCCGCGCCGCGTCCCGCCGGCCGCGGCGCAGCCCGACGCCCCCGGCCAGCCGGTCCAGCAGTCCGCGCGCCGCCCAGGCGAGCGGGAAGGAGTACCAGCCGTTGTCCCCGCCGATGCCCTCGATCACCCGCCACAGGGACTCCCGCGAGGCGTCCACGGTCCGTTCCCGGCGGTCCGTGTACAGGCTGCCGCCCGCCCAGTCCGGGTCGGTGGGCAGCGGATCGCTGGGCGCGCCGGGCACCGACGCCGACGACCACCGGGTCGCCACGTCGGCCTCGCGCACCCGCTTCAGGGCGAGGCGCACCGCCTCCTCGAAGCCGAGCGGGTGACCGGGCGGGTCGGGCACGTACCGCGCGATGTCGTGCTCCCGGCAGACCACCTCGTGCCGCAGCGACTCGGTGAGCGGCCGGGCGACGGACGCGGGCACCGGCGTGACCAGGCCCACCCAGTGACTGGACAGCCCGGGCGTGAGCACCGGCACCGGCACGATCGCGCGGCGCGGAAGCCGGGCCACGACCGCGTACCGCGCCATCATGTCCCGGTACGTCAGCACGTCCGGACCGCCGATGTCGAAGGCCCGGCTGACGTCCTCGGGCATGTCCGCGCTGCCCACCAGGGCGCGCAGCACGTCGCGCACCGCGACCGGCTGGATCCGGGTGTGCACCCACGTGGGGGTGACCATCACCGGCAGCCGCTCGGTGAGGTGGCGCAGCATCTCGAAGGAGACCGACCCCGAACCGATCACCACCGCGGCCCGCAGCACGGTCGTGGGCACGCCGGAGTCCAGCAGGATCCGGCCCACCTCGGCCCGCGACCGCAGGTGCGGGGAGAGCTCCCGCTCCGGAACGCCCGCCGGGGTGAGCCCGCCGAGGTACACGATGCGCCGTACGCCGGCCTCCCGCGCCCGCTCGCCGAAGATCCGCGCCGCCCTGCGGTCCGTCTCCTCGAAGCCGCGGCCCGTCCCCAGCGCGTGCACCAGGTAGTACGCCACCTCCACCCCGTCCAGCGCCGCGGCCACGGAGGCGGGGTCGGTGACGTCGCCGCGGACCACCTCGGCACGGCCCGCCCACGGGTGGTCGCGCAGCCGGTCCGGCGAACGGGCCAGACAGCGCACCCGGTACCCGGCGTCGAGGAGCTCGGGCACGAGCCGCCCGCCGATGTAGCCGGTCGCCCCGGTGACCAGGCAGAGCGGCCCCGGTCCTGTGCCCTTCCCCGGTGTCGTCACGGCGTCCTCCTCCTGTCGCGTGCGGCGCCGTGCGATCACTTCCCCGGAACCGCCCGCCCCGTACATGAGTGCTCCCGTTCGGGGCAAGCGGAACACACGGAAGAGGACGACAGGAAAGCCGTATACCGACCGGAGGTGTCCGTCCCATGGCTGCCGTGACCGGAGCGAAGGTGCTGGAGCGGTTCCCCGCGGGATCCCCGCGCGGATCGTGGCCGGCGGAGGAGTACGCGGCCCGGCGCCGCGCCGAGGGCGAACCCGCGACGGTCGTCATGGACCTGGAGTCGGACGCCTTCCTCGTGATCGTCACGCCTCCGGAAGCCGGCTGACCGCACCGCCCAGCAGCCGTGCCCGGCGCACGAACGCCTCGTGCAGGGCCCGGGCGGCGAGCGGCACCGACGCGGACCTGCGCCGGCGCAGGACGAGCAGCACCCCGGCCGGGTCGCCCGCGACCGGCCGGCACACGAGCGCGCCCTGCCGCTCCAGCGGGTCCCCGACGACGCTGAAATCCGGCAGCACCGTCACGCCCAGCCCCTCGGCGACCATCAGCTTGCCCATCTCCGCGCCGTCGGTGGAGTACGCGAAGGCCGGGGAGCGCCCCGCCAGGAGCCGGTGCACGTAACGGTGCATCACATAACCGGACCGCATGACGACCAGCGGCTCGGTGAGCAGGTCGTCCGCCGACACCTCCGTCCGGGCCGCGAGCGGGCTGTCCGGGCGCAGGCACACCACCGGCCGGCCGCGCAGCAGCGGGGTGGACTCGAACTCGGCGGGCATGTCGTCGCCCTCCAGGTGGTTCACCAGCCCCAGATCGAAACCGCCCTCCAGCAGCGCCCGCTGGATGTCGCCCTGCTGCGCGCCGACCACCTCGACCTGGGTGAGCGGATGCGCGGCCCGGAACTCCCGCACGACCGGCACCAGCAGCGGCACGGTCGCCGCGTTGACCGTGCCGACGCGCACCATGCGGCGGATGCGGTGCTGTTCGCCCGCGGCCGCCCGCAGCCGGTCCACCGCGTCCAGGACGTCGACGATGCGCGGCAGCAGCTCCCGGCCCGCCTCGCTCATCGTCGCTCCCGAGCGCTTGCGTTCCAGCAGGTCGACTCCCAGTTCGCGCTCCAGGTTCCGCACCGTCTCGCTCAACGCGGGCTGCGACAGGCGCAGTTCCTCCGCCGCCCGGCGCAGCGAGCCCAGCCGGGTCACGGCCGCGATGTATTCCAGTTGTTCCGTCCGCACGGCAACAGAATGCGAATGCCCGCGCCGTCCGTTCAAGGGTTTCCCTGTCACGCCTTCGTGAAATTCGGTGGTCCGCGATACGAGACCGGTCGGGTTTTCCTTGACGGCCTCGGCGGGCGGCTGCCACGATCGTCGGCATGACGATGCGACTGGACCTCACGCGGCGACGCCACGTCGACCTCGCGCGCGTCTCCAGCTCCTGCTGTCGCCTCGCGGCCTGATCCCTCCGGTCCGCCCGTTCACTTCGCCGCGCCCGCTCCCGGGCCGGTCCCGCGTCGTTCCCCTTCACCGCCTGAATTCCGCGTTCCCGAGCGCCCCCCGAATTCGGCGTGCCCGAAATTTCCCTGAATTCCGCACGAGGAGTTCCGCACGCCCGCAGAGGCCGTGAAATTCGCCCCTGGAGGGCGAACTGCCCGAACCCACCTGGTACTCCTGACCGCCCCCGCCCCCGCCCGCCGGCCCGCACCCCCTTCCGAAGGAGGAACCATGGCCACCGTTCTGTCCGTCTCCGGCAGTCCGTCCGCCGCTTCCCGCACCAACCGCCTGCTCCGCCACCTCGACCGGCGGCTGGCCGCCCAGGGGCACGAGGTGATCCCGCTCGACGTGCGCACCCTCCCCGCCGAGGTCCTGCTCGGCGCGGACTTCACGCACCCGGCCGTCGTCGCCGCCACCGAGCTGTTCGCCCGCGCCGACGGCGTCGTCGTGGGGACCCCCGTCTACAAGGCGTCGTACTCCGGTGTCCTCAAGGCGCTCCTCGACCTGCTGCCGCAGTACGCGCTGGCCGGCAAGACGGTGCTGCCGCTGGCCACCGGCGGCACCACCGCCCACGTCCTGGCCATCGACTACGCGCTCCGTCCGGTCCTGAACTCGATGGGCGCGGCCCACATCGTGCAGGGCTGGTTCACCCTCGACAAGGACATCACCGTGCACGAGAACGGCACGCTGACCGTCGCCCCGCCCGCCGCCGAGGCCCTCGCCCGGGTGGTCGACCGGTTCTCGACGGCCCTGACCCCCGCGCCGGCGCTGGCCGCCGCGAGCTGACCGCCGTGAACGCGCACGTGATCGCCGACGACGCCGAAGCCCTCACCGTCGCGGCCGCCCTGGCCGAGGAGTTCCGTCCCGGCGCCTCGGCGCGGGACGCCGGACGCCGACTGCCCCGTGCGGAGGTGGACCGGCTCTCCGCGTCCGGTCTGCTCGCCGTCACCGTCCCCGCGGCCCACGGCGGGGCGGAGGTGAGCCGGGAGACCCTCGCCGAGGTCTTCCGGCTGCTCGCCACGGCCGACGCCAGCCTCGCGCAGATCCCGCAGAACCACTTCGTGTACGCCAACGTGATCGAGCGTCAGGGGAACGAGGAGCAGCGGACGTTCTTCTACGCGGAGCTGCTCGCGGGGCGCCGGCTCGGCAACGCCCAGTCGGAGGCGGGCACCCGGCACGTCCAGGACATCCGCACCCGGCTGGAACCCCTGCCGGACGGCTCGTACGTGCTGAACGGCGTCAAGCACTACGCCACCGGCGCCCTGTACGCCGACTGGATCCCCGTGCTCGCCCGCGCCGCCGGGAACGACGACCTGCACGTCGCCTGCGTGCCGCGTGACGCCCCCGGCCTCACCGTGCTCGACGACTGGGACGGCATGGGCCAGCGGACGACCGCCAGCGGCACGGTCCGCCTGGTGGACGTGCGGGTCCCCGCCGACCGGGTGCTGCCGCACCACCTCACCTTCGAGGGGCCGCAACTGCACGGAGCGGTGGCCCAGTTGCTGCACGCGGCGATCGACACCGGGATCGCCGGGGGAGCGCTGGCCGAGGCCGCCGCGTTCGTCCGGACGAAGAGCCGCCCCTGGTTCGAGAGCGGTTTCGAGACCGCGGCCGAGGATCCCCTGCTCGTCCAGCGGTTCGGTGAACTCGCCGTCCGGGTGCGGGCGTCGGAGGCGCTGCTGCGGGAGGCCGCCCGCACCGTGGACCGGGCGCACGCCGGCCTCACCGACGACTCGGCGGCCGAGGCGTCCATCGCGGTGGCCGTCGCGAAGGCGCACGCCGCCGACACCGCCGTGGAGGTCACGAGCGCCCTCTTCGAGGTGGCCGGCACCCGCTCGGCCCTCGACTCCCTGAATCTGCACCGGTACTGGCGCGACGCCCGTACCCACACCCTGCACGATCCGGTCCGCTGGAAGATCCAGCACATCGGCAGGTACGTGCTCGGCGGGGTCCGGCCGCCCCGCCACGGCCTGCTGTGACGGACCGCCCGAGAACGCCCCCGAACGGAGACCCCGCGTGTCCCTGACCTTCCACTGGTTCCTCCCCACCAACGGCGACAGCCGCCACGTCGTCGGCGGCGGCCACGGCACCCCCGCCTCCCCGGCCGGACGGGACCGGCCCCCGACGATCGCCTACCTGAGCCAGATCGCCCGTGCCGCCGAGGACCTCGGCTTCGTGGGCGCCCTGACACCCACCGGCGCCTGGTGCGAGGACGCCTGGCTGACCACCGCGATGGTCTCCCAGGCGACCGAGCACCTGAAGTTCCTGGTCGCCTTCCGGCCCGGCTTCGTCTCGCCCACGCTCGCCGCGCAGATGGCGTCCACCTTCCAGCGGCAGACCGGCGGCCGGCTCCTGCTCAACGTGGTCACGGGCGGGGAGAGCCACGAGCAGCGGGCCTACGGCGACTTCCTCGACAAGGACGCCCGCTATCGCAGGACCGGCGAATTCCTGGAGATCGTGCGGCGGTTGTGGGCGGGGGAGACCGTCACCGCGGACGGCGAGCACCTGAGCGTGCGGGACGCCGCCCTGGCCCGCATCCCCGAGCCCGTGCCGCAGGTGTACTTCGGCGGCTCCTCGCCCGCCGCCGCGGAAGTGGCCGCCCGGCACGTGGACGTCTACCTCACCTGGGGCGAACCGCCCGCGCAGGTCGCCGAGAAGATCGCCCTGCTGCGGACGCTCGCCGCCCGGGAGGGCCGCACCCTGCGGTTCGGCATCCGGCTCCACGTCATCACCCGCGACACGGCCGAGCAGGCCTGGGCGCAGGCCCGCCGGCTGCTGGACGGGTTCGACCCGGAGACCGTGCGGACGGTGCAGGCCGGGCTGGCCCGCAGCGAGTCCGAGGGGCAGCGGCGCATGCTGGCCCTGCACGGTGGCAGCCGGGACGGACTGGAGATCCGGCCCAACCTGTGGGCGGGCATCGGGCTGGTGCGCGGCGGCGCGGGCACCGCCCTGGTCGGCAGCCACGAGGAGGTCGCCGAGCGGATCGAGGAGTACGCCGCCCTGGGCATCGAGGAGTTCGTCCTCTCCGGCTACCCGCACCTGGAGGAGGCGTACTGGTTCGGTGAGGGCGTGCTCCCGCGTCTCGCGGCGCGGGGGACGTGGCGGCACCCCCGCGCCGCGGAGCCGGCCCCCGCGGCGCAGGTGCCGTTCGCGAGCTGAACACCCCGGCGGGGAGCACGGGATCGGTCTCAACCCTTGACTGGTCCAGACCAAGGTTGTTAAGTGTGTCTCCACACCCCCCACCACGGCCGCCCCCACTGCCGTGACCGGCTCCGCCGGCCTGCGCGGGCGAGGCCCCGCCCGGGCACGTCCCCGCCCGGGAGCGGCCGTGTCCCGTGAAGGAGTTGACCCCTTGTCGAGACGACGCATCGCCGCCGTGACCGCCGCCCTCGTCCTCGCCGCCGGCGCGCCGGTCCTGCTCCCCGCCGCCTCCGCCTCCGCGGCCTCGTGCTCGAGCCATCCCGCCTGGGTGGCCGGACGGTCGTACAACGCCGGTGACATCGTGCGCTACACCGACGGCCGGGCGTACATCGCCGAGCACGCCAACCCGGGCTACGACCCGGTCATCAGCACCTGGTACTGGGAGCCGTACGCCTGTGACAACGGGCCCGGCACACCCGTCGGGAACTTCGTCGTCACCGAGGCGCAGTTCAACCGGATGTTCCCGAACCGGAACCCCTTCTACACCTACAGCGGCCTGACCGCCGCCCTGAGCGCCTACCCCGGCTTCGCCAACACCGGCGGCGACACGGTGAGGAAGCAGGAGGCCGCCGCCTTCCTGGCCAACGTCAGCCACGAGACCGGCGGTCTGGTGCACGTGGTGGAGCAGAACACCGCCAACTACCCGCACTACTGCGACTGGGGGCAGCCGTACGGCTGTCCGGCCGGGCAGGCCGCGTACTACGGGCGCGGACCGATCCAGCTGAGCTGGAACTTCAACTACAAGGCGGCCGGCGACGCGCTCGGCATCGACCTGCTGGGCAATCCCTGGCTGGTGCAGAACGACGCGGCCGTGGCCTGGAAGACGGCCCTGTGGTACTGGAACACCCAGTCCGGACCGGGCACCATGACCCCGCACAACGCCATGGTCGGCCAGGCCGGTTTCGGTCAGACGATCCGCAGCATCAACGGCTCCCTCGAGTGCGACGGCCGCAACCCGGCGCAGGTGCAGAGCAGGGTGAGCACGTACCAGCGGTTCACCCAGATCCTCGGGACGTCCCCCGGCGGCAACCTGTACTGCTGACGCGGGACGACACCCCATGGTGTCATGCTCCTGACCATCCGCAGCACGGCCGGGCGCGCCCGCGCGCCCGGCCGTACCCGGACGAAGGGCATCCGCCATGCGCACCCCCCACGCCCTGCTCGCCACGACCGTCTCGGCCGCCGCGCTGGCCGCGGC
>NZ_JBEORT010000104.1:0-25910 GCF_040302425.1 Streptomyces sp. NPDC126497 | reverse complement strand
GCGCGCCTCCGGGCCCGGAACGCCGGGGGCAGGCTGTTCACGGCGGGGCGCGACGGCGTCACCCTGACGGCCGACGCCTGCAGCGGCGTCGACGGCACGCCGCGCCCCGCCCCGGTGGCCCTCAGCCCCTGCGGCAAGGAGCTCCGGGCCCTGGCCCCCTGCTCCCCACGGCGGCGCCATGGGGAGTGAGCCCCCGGGAACGCCCGGACGGCGAAGCCGGAGGGCGGGGGCCGGTACCCGGTGGCACGCTGAGGCCAAAGGGAACCAGCGAAAGGACACCGCGGTGATCACCACTGACTTCGCCCCCGGCTCGCCCTGCATGCTCGACCTCGGCACCCCCGACGTCCCTGCCGCCGCCGCCTTCTACGGCGCGGTCCTCGGCTGGGACTACGAGCCCATGGGGGACGGGGAGGACGTGGAGGGCGGCATGTTCCGCAAGGACGGCAGGATGGTCGCCGGGCTCGGCAGGCTCACCGAGGAAGGCGCCCGTCCGGCCTGGATGATCTACTACACCGTCGCCGACGCGGACGCGACGACCGGGGCCGTCGAACGTGCCGGGGGCACCGTGCGGGTACCGCCGATGGACATCGAGCAGTGGGGCCGGATGGCGCAGTACAGCGATCCGCTGGGCGGCCAGTTCGCCGTCTGGCAGCCAGGGGAGAGCAAGGGCGTCGACCTGGTGGACGAGCCGGGGTCACTGTGCTGGACCGAGTTGTACACCAGTGACGCGGCGGCCGCCAAGGAGTTCTACGGCGGTGTCCTCGGCTGGCGGTACAGCGACACGGAGATGCCGGGCGGCGGGGGCACGTACACCCTGATCACCCCGGCCGGACTGCCCGAGGAGCGGATGCACGGCGGCCTGCTGGAGGTCGGCGAGGAGGACCTCGCCCCGGCGGGCGGGCGGCCGTACTGGCACCCCGTCTTCGCCGTCGCCGACTGCGACGCCGCGGTCGCCCGGACCACCGGCGGCGGCGGCACCGTCCGGATGGGGCCGCAGGACGCGCAGGGCGTCGGCCGCCTCGCCGTCTGCCTGGACCCCTTCGGCGCGGACTTCGTGGTGCTCACCCCGGCCGAGGGCTGACGGCACGGGACGACGGGCCCTGCCGTCACCGCTCCGGTCGCTGCGCGTACACCTCTATCTCGATCTTCATACGGGGATCGGCGAGACCGCACACGAGCATGGTGGCGGCCGGCCGGACCTCGCCGAAACAGCGGCGCAGGACCGGCCAGCAGGGCTCGAAGTCGGCCCGGTCGGGCAGGATGTAGCGCACCCGCACCACGTCGGCGAAGGTGCACCCCGCCTCGGCCAGCGCGGCCCCGATGGTGCGCAGACACTGCTCGGCCTGCTCCACCACGTCGTCGGAGATCGTCATGGTGGTGTAGTCGAAACCGGTCGTCCCGGACACGTGCACCGCGTTCCCGTGGATCACGGCGCGGGCGTAGCCGATCTGCTCCTCGAACGTCGAGCCGCTGAGGACCGCACGTCGCTCTGTCATACGAGGGACGCTAGGGGGCCCGCATCGATACGTCCACTACCGCGAGCGGCACGACCTGATGTCTCCGGGCGTATGACGCGTCCCGGGCCACGCCCCCGGCACCGCCCGCACCCATGTCGCCGTCGCCCGGCGGGGGAAGGACCCGGATCGCTGGTCGCGAACCCGCTGACCCCCGCCGGTCGGGGGACGCCTAGGCCGGATGCAGTTCCCGCAGGGCGTCCAGTACCTCCTGGTCGGTGACCCGGTGGAAGTCCTCGTACCACTCGCCGACCGACCGCAGCCGCCGCGGCTGGTACAGGCAGACCACGTCGTCGGCCTCGTCCCGCAGCGCCGCGGCGGTCCCGTGACCGCACACCGGCACCGCCAGCGTCAGCCGCAGCGGACCGCCGCGCCGAAGGTGCCGCAGCGCCGCGCGGGCGGTGACCCCCGTGACCAGCCCGTCGTCCACGACCACGATGCTGTGACCGCTGATGTCCGGGGCCGGACGCCCGCCCCGGTAGACACCCTCCCGCCGGTGCAGCTCGACCCGTGCCCGGGCCACCTCGGCACCGAGCCTGTCCTCCGAGAGGCCCATGGCCCTCAGCCCCGTACGGTCGAAGACCGGGGGATCGTCACCGGCGATCGCCCCGACACTCACCCCGGGAGACCCGGGAACCCCGATCCTGCGGACCACCAGGACGTCCAGGGGCACCTGCATCGCCCGGGCGATTTCCGCCCCGACCGGGACGCCACCGCACGGCAGCGCCAGTACGGTCACATTCGCGAGATCGCCGCTGCTCGCCCACTCCAGCATCCTGACGGCCAGCTCCTGTCCGGCATGCGCCCGGCTTCGGAATCGCACGGCTCGCTCCCTTCCTCGGCCACCCGTGCCGGGTAACCGCCATCGCCCCGTCACTCACGTGCGGGCGTCACGACGGAACACGGAACGGATGCCGGGGCCCGCACGGGTGCGCGACGGCGTCCCCGCGGTCACGGCCGCGCCGGTCCGCACGCCGCTCGGCCCGTACCGGCTCCGGGCGGCAATCGCCGCGGTGCACGGCCGGGCCCTCCCGGGCGGCGCCGCCTCGGGACCCGTGCAGCCCGGCCGACGCCGTAGGCCGTGCGCGTGTCCGGTCTCAGCGGTCCTGGGACAGGTGCAGGAGGTCGGCGAAGGTACCGGCGGCATGGACCAGGTCGTCGTAGGTGCCCTGCTCGGTGATCCGGCCCCGCTCCATGACGACGATGTGGTCGGCGATCCTCGTGTTCTCCAGGCGGTGCGTGACGACGATGGTGATGCGGTCGCCGGAGATCGCCTTGATCCTCTCGAAGATGCCGTGTTCGCCGCGCGGATCCATCTGGGAGGTGGGCTCGTCCAGGATCAGCAGGGGCGGGCGGCGGTACAGGGCCCTGGAGCAGGCCAGGCGCTGCCACTGGCCGCCGGAGAGTTCGGCACCGCCGAAGATCTCACGGGCCAGCAGGGTGTCCAGACGGGCGGGCAGGTCCTCGACGGCCTCCCGCATCCCGACCGCCTCGACGGCCTCCCACACCTCCTGGTCGTCGAGGCTCCTCGGCTGCCCCAGCGTCACGTTCTCCCGCACCCGCAGCGGCCACTGGGCGAAGATCTGCGGCACCAGGCCGGTGCACGTCCACACCGTGGCCGGATCGGCGTGGGCGAGGTCGGTGCCGTCCCAGGTGACCCGGCCCTTGTCCGCGAGGTAGATGCCGGTGATCAGCCGGGTCAGGGTGCTCTTGCCGGAGCCGTTCACACCGACGACGGCGAGGATCTCCCCCCGCCGCAGGGTCAGCGAGACGCCGTCGACGGCGGGCTTGTCCTTGCCGGGGTACCGGTAGGTGACCTCGTCCAGCCGGATCTCCTCCACCGGCGCCCGGACGGCCTCCGGGCCCCGCTGGGGCGCCCGCGCGGCGGCGTCGTCGAAGAACGCCTGCATGTCGCTGAGGTACAGGCTGGTGTGGAACACCGCGGCGCCGTTGACGACGACCTGGGACAGGGCCGCCAGGGTCGTCTGGACCGCGACGACGGCCGTGGCGGCGACGGCCGGCGCGATCCGACCGGTGACGGCCAGCCAGGCGAGCATCCCCCAGGTCGCGGCCAGGAACGCCCCACCGGCGACGGAGGACACCAGTGCGATGCGCAGGGTCCGGGGAGCGGCGGCCAGGGAGCGCCGGTCGACCCGCTCCGACAGGGCGCGGTACCAGTACAGGAGGTAGTCGGTCATGCCGTTGGCGCGGACCTCGTCCGCGTACTTCGGCGTGGTCGCCCACCAGCGGGTCATCCCGCGTACGTTGCGGTCCGCGACGTTCGCGTAGTGGATCTCGTAGTCGACGCGCGCGGTGAGGACGGCCCCCACGCCGGCCGGGGCCACGGCCAGCAGGAGCAGCGGCAGCATCAGGGGGTTGAGCACGGACAGGACGCCGCCGGCCGTGACCATCCTGATCAGCGCGGCCATGAAGCGCTGGGCGTCCATGACCATGACGTGCGTGCGCATCACGCCCATCTCGGCCGCTTCCTGGCGGTCGGAGAAGCCGTCCGTCGCGTAGGCCTCGGCCTCCACCCGGCAGACGGCCTCGACCAGCGTCGAGTCGGTCTCCGTGGTCAGCCGGGGCGTGATCCGCCGTTCGGCGTACATGGCCAGGGCCTCCGACGCGCGGGTGACGGCGCTCGCCGCCGCGACGACGACGAGTGCCCCGAGCGCCTCGCGCAGGCGGTCCGCGACCGTTCCCGTGCCGAGGAGCGGGCCCATCGCCCGGGCCGTGGCCGCCAGCAGCACCGCCGCCGACACACCCGTGACCAGCTGACAGGTGAGGAGCAGGACCACGGCCCGACGGTCGGTCCGCCACGCCATGGCGGTGATCCGGCGCAGTACGGAGGGGAGTTGGGAACACAGGGAGCGGAAGCCGACCTGACCGAGCGGGTTGACGGAGTAGTGGCCGGAGTAGGTGATCTCGGCGGGCGGCGGGGGTGGGACGGCGCGGCTGCTCTTGTGGGTCAAGGGCATTTCTCCCTGCCTGGTCGATGGCGCGAGGACGACGGCACGGGACTCAACGAGGCAGGGAGCGATATCGAACACAGGTGTTTCGGACGAAGCGGATTCCGCGCGGGGGCGCGGTGCCCGGGGGTGGGAGAAGCACCGGTCCTTGGGCGGTGGGGGTCCGTGCGCGGGCCCGAGTGGCCGAAACGCCGACCGTCGATGCCTGTGCGACGCATGGGGTTCCCGTACCGCCCGTTCAGAGGCGCGGAGCCCCGGTCACCGGCGTCACCAGGGAGTACGGGGAGGTCGGCGGCGGGGATGAACAGGCGGTTGTTCTTCGGTCCGCCGAAGACGCTGTCGGGGACGGGCTCGGGCACGAGCAGCTTCCCGATGAGGGTGCCGTCGGGGTCGTGGCGGTGCACGCCGTCGTCGAGGGCGGCGGCCCGCAGACGGCCCTCGTCGTCGAAGCGGATGGTGTCGAAGCGGACCCCGCCTCGGCCCTCGGCGAAGACCTCGCCGAGGGCCGAGGGGCCGTCCTCGCGGATGTCGTACGCGTGGATCCGGGCGGCCCGGGAGCCGGAGACGTACAGCCGGCTCCCGTCGGGGGACGGGACGACCCCGCTGGGGCCCTCGAACCCGTCCGCGGCGAGGTGGACGTCCCCCGACAGCGGGTCGCTCCGGTACAGGTTGCACGCGCCGATCCCCGGCTCGGTGCGATGGCCCTCGTAGTCGCTGGTGATGCCGAAGTCCGGGTCGGAGAACCAGATCATGCCGTCGGAGCGTATGACGGAGTCGTTCGGGCTGTTGAGCCGCTTGTCGTCGTACCGGTCGGCGAGGACGGTCACGGTGCCGTCCGGTTCGGTGCGGGTCACCCGGCGGTCGCCCTGCTCGCAGGCGACCGGGCGGCCCTGCCGGTCGACGGTGTCGCCGTCGCTGTGACCGGCCGGGGTGCGGAAGACGCCGACCGTGCCGGTGGCCCCGTCCCGGCGCAGGATGCGGTCGTCGCCGGCAACCCCGCCGTTGCGTGGAACCGCCCGCGGTCCACCGCCGCCGAATGCGCGGCCCGGCTCACGGAGTCGACGGAGCACACCGTGCCCGAGGACGCGCGCGCCCGCGTCGGCACCCTCCTCGTCGACGGGAGGGACGCGGTCCTGACGGGGCACGTGCCGGGGACGGTACGGGCGACGGGCCGGTCCTTCCGGGGCCCGTCGCCCTGCGCCTCACCGTGGAGGGCGGCCGGATCACCCGGCACCACCTCTACGAGGACAGGCTGTCCGTCGCCGGGGCCTGCGCCCCCTGACGGGCGGGCACGGGCCCCGGCGGCCGGCTCAGTCGAGGAGTTCGGCGACCAGGGCGGCGAACTCCTCGGGGGTGGCGAGACGGATGCCGAGCTGTTCGGCCTTCGCGCGCTTGGAACCGGCCCCCTCGCCCGCGACCACGAGGGTGGTCTTCTTGGAGACGCCGGAGGAGGAGCGCCCGCCGGCCCGCTCGACGAGTTCGTTCATCTCGTTGCGGGAGAGCTTCTCCAGCTTCCCGGTCATCGCGCCGGTGACCACCACCGTCATCCCGGCCAGCGGGCCGCCCTCGGCCGGGGCGTCGTCCTCGGCCCCGGCGGGCGGCGGCGGAGTGGCCCCGGGCTCCGTCATGTTGACGCCGACGGCGGCGAGCTTGTCGATGAGCGGCGCCAGTTCGGCCAGCTCCGCGACGATCGACGGCGCCTTCTCCGCCCCGATGCCGTCGACCCGCTGCATGGCGTCGGCGTCGGCCGCGCGGATGTGGTCCATGGTGGCGAAGTGACGGGCGATGCGCCGGGACATGGACCTCCCCGTGCCCCGCACGCCCAGCGCGCACAGCACCCGCGACAGCGGCTGCCCCTTGGCCTTGGCGAGCGCGACGAGCAGGTTGTCGGTGCTGGTCTCGCCCATCCGCTCCAGGGTGAGCAACTGCTCGCGCCGCAGGGTGAAGAGGTCGGCGAGATCGGCCACCAGGCCCGCCTCGACGAGCTGCACCACGCGGGTGACGCCCAGACCCTCGATGTCGAGCTGGTCGCGGCCCGCCGCGTAGGCGAGGGACGCCACCAGGTGGCAGTTGCGGCCCTGCGCGCACCGCCAGCGCTCCTCACCGGTGTCGATGTCCGAACCGCAGCGCGGACACTGCGCCGGGAACTCGATCGGCCGCTCCTCACCCGTCCGCAGATGGGCCACCGGCGCCTCGATGCGGGGGATGACGTCGCCCGCCCGGTGGACCATGACGTGGTCGCCCAGGCGCAGGTCGCGGCGGGTGATGTCGGCCGGGTTGTGCAGGGTGGCGTAGGTGATGGTGGAGCCGTCGATGACGACCGGTTCGAGGACGCCGCGCGGGGCGATGATGCCCGTACGGCCGACGTTCCACTCCACCTCCAGCAGCCGGGTGATCTTCTCCACGGCCGGCAGCTTGTAGGCGATCGCCCAGCGCGGCGCGCGGGAGCCGGAGCCCGCGGCCCGCCGGTCCTCGGCGAGGTCGGCCTTGACGACGATCCCGTCGATGCCGAACGGCAGCTCGGCGCGGACCGCGGCGATCTCCTTCACCCGGTCCAGGACCTCCTCGGCGGTCTCGGCGACGACGTCCGGGACGGCGGTCCGGGCGCTGGTGTGCACCCCGAGGCCGTCGGCCAGCGCCATCAGTTCGCTGTGCGCGAGCTCGTTCAGCTTCTCGGCGAGGACGGGGTCGGTGTCGGGCAGTGGCAGCAGACCGTAGCCGAAGAACGTCATCGGAACCGTGTAGAGGCGCTCCTTCGCCCGCAGCGTGCCCGCGGCCGCGTTGCGCGGGTTGGCGAACGGCTGCCCGCCGTGCGAGGTGCGCACCTCGTTGGCGTGCGCGAACTGGGCGGCCGTCATGAGGACTTCGCCGCGCACCTCCACGGTGACCGGCTCGTCCAGCTTCTCGGGCAGCCCCTCGACGGTGCCGATCGCGTGCGAGACGTCCTCCCCGGCCGTCCCGTCCCCGCGGGTGATCAGCCGGGTGAGGCGGCCGTCGCGGTACCGGGCGGCGATCGCGAGCCCGTCCAGCTTCGGACCCACGCTGAAGCGCGTCGCCCCACGGCCGGTACGGCGCGCGAGGGACGCGGTCCAGGCGGTGAACTCCTCCGCGGAGAACACGTTGTCCAGACTGAGCATCGGCACCGTGTGCGGCACGTCGCCCTCCACCGCGCCACCGGCGACCTTCCCGGTGGGGGAGTCGGGCAGTATCCCGTCGGGATGCTCCGCCTCCCAGTCGGCGATCCCGCGCACCAGCCGGTCGTACGCGTCGTCGTCCAGCGGCGAGGTACCGCCCTCGTAATAGGCGGCGGCCGCGCGCACGGCGTCCCCGACCGCCTGCGCGTAGGCGGCGGAGTCCACGATCACTGCTGCAGGTGTTGTCATGCGCCGCATCCTGCCGCCCACCACTGACAGCGGGGTCCGCCGGTGATCACGGGCGCCACCTGTTTGCCTAAAGGCATTAGGCACATGCATAATCGATTTAGCCGAGTATGAGGATGGTCATGGCAGCCCGCGTAGGACTCACCGCCGAACGCCTGACCCGGGCGGGGGCCGAACTCGCCGACGAGGTCGGCTTCGACCGGGTGACCGTCTCGGAGCTCGCCCGGCGCTTCGACGTCAAGGTGGCGAGTCTGTACTCCCACGTGAAGAACTCCCAGGACCTCAGGACGCGGATCGCGCTGCTCGCCCTGGAGGAACTCGCCGACCGCGCCGCCGACGCCCTGGCCGGCCGGGCCGGCAAGGACGCCCTGACCGCGCTGGCGAACGTCTACCGCGACTACGCGCGGGAGCATCCGGGACGCTACGCGGCGGCCCAGTTCCGGCTCGGCCCGGAGGCGGCCGCGGCCAGTGCGGGCGTACGGCACGCGCAGATGACCCGGGCCCTCCTGCGCGGCTACGACCTGACGGAACCGGACCGGACCCACGCGGTGCGCCTGCTGGGCAGTGTCTTCCACGGCTACATCAGCCTCGAGATGGGCGGCGGGTTCAGCCACAGCGCCCCCGACACACAGGAGACCTGGACCCGCGTCCTCGACGCACTCGACGCCCTCCTGCGCCATTGGCCGCCCGCGCCCTGACGGCCCGTCCCCGCCCCACCCGTACCCCCGACGGACGGACCCAGACATGCCCTCCGCACCCCTCGCCCGGATCACCACCCCCATCACCGCGGACCTCGTGCGCGGCGCCCTCGAGCTGGAGCAGACGGCGAACGGCCTCCTGCCGCACCGTCTGCCCGCCCGGGCGCGCGCCCAGTGCGCCGACGGACAGCTCGCCATGGCGGAGTCCCAGCCCTCCGGCGTACGCCTGGTCTTCCGCACCCGGGCGACCGTCGTCGAGCTCGGCACGCTGCCCACCAAGCGCGTCTACGTGGGCGCCCCGCCCCGCCCGGACGGCCTCTACGACCTGGTCGTCGACGGACGGCCGGCCGGTCGGGCGTCCGCGACCGGCGGCAACACGGTGACCATCGACATGAGCACCGGGAACGCCGAGCTCAACGCCGGACCCGCGGGCACCGTCCGGTTCGCCGGACTGTCCGACGCCGACAAGACCGTGGAGATCTGGCTGCCGCACAACGAGCTCACCGAACTCGTCGCCCTGCGCACCGACGCCCCGGTGGAGCCGGCGCCCGCCTCCGGCCGCCGGACCTGGCTGCACCACGGCAGCTCCATCAGCCACGGCTCCGACGCGGCGAGCCCCACCACCACCTGGCCCGCGCTCGCGGCGGCGGCGGGCGGTGTGGAACTGGTCAACCTCGGCTTCGGCGGCAGCGCCCTGCTCGACCCGTTCGTCGCCCGGACCCTGCGCGACACGCCGGCCGACCTGATCAGCGTCAAGATCGGCATCAACCTCGTCAACACCGACCTGATGCGGCTGCGGGCCTTCGCCCCGGCCGTCCACGGCTTCCTGGACACCATCCGGGACGGCCACCCCGAGACCCCGCTGCTGGTCGTCTCGCCGATCCTGTGCCCCATCCACGAGGACACACCCGGTCCCACGGCCTTCGACCTCAGCCACCTCGACGAGGGACGGCTGCTGTTCACCGCCGCCGGCGATCCCGAGGAGCGGGCCGAGGGCAAGCTGACGCTGAACGTCGTCCGCGACGAGCTCGAGCGCCTCGTGGCGGCGCGGGCGGCGGACGACCCGAACCTGCACCACCTCGACGGCCGCGCCCTCTACGGCGAGGCGGACCACGCCGAACTCCCGCTGCCCGACCGGCTGCACCCGGACGCGGCCGCCCACCGCCGGATCGGTGAACGCTTCGCCGCCCACGCCTTCGCGGCCGGCGGTCCGTTCGCCGACGCCAGGAGCTGAGCGGGCGTGCGCCGCCCGCCCCGGCCCACCCGGGGCGGGCGGCGCACCGGTCGCTCCTGCCGGCCGCCGGGCGGAGGCCATCTCCCTTCGTGGCGGCCCGTGTTGACGGTCAGCCATCTCTGCGCAAAGCCTGGACAGTCGTCGCACCCCGTGTTGTCATTCCGCTGCACACCGGATTTCCAACGTTGGAAGAACTCCCGGCGGAGCCGACGGCCGCCCTCGTTCCGCCGTGGCCCATGCCCCCCCCAGCGCGAGGAAGGGTTCGATGACCAGACAACTCACCCGCCCGAAATCCAGATGGTGGGCCGTGCTGAGCGTGACGGCCCTGCTCCTGTCCACGGGCGCCCTGGCGCCCGCCGCGACGGCCGCGGCACCGGCTGCCGACGGCGCGTTTGCCGCCCGGGCCGCGGACGCCGACGTGAAGGTGCACGGGCTGAAGGGCGAGTACTTCCGCATGTCGGCGCCGGGCGCCCGGGACTTCGCCGAGCTCGGCGGCGCCCAGCTCGAGCCGCAGATCAACTTCGCCGGTCTGACCGGCACGTTCGAGGAGCTCACCGGGCGGACGGAGCACACCACCGCCCGCTGGACAGGCCGGATCGAGGTCCCGAAGACCGACGACTACACCTTCCACGCCATCGGCGACAACGGCTTTCGGCTGTTCGTCGACGGCGAGCCGGTCATCGACCACTGGGAGCCCGACTGGGACCGCGAGCAGACCGGTGCCCCGGTCAGGCTGACCGCGGGCACGTCCTACGACTTCCGCCTGGAGATGTTCCAGGACTTCGGCGGGTCGAACATGTACCTGCGCTGGTCGACGCCGACGCTCGCCAAGCAGCTCGTGCCGATGACGGCGTTCACCCCGCCCGCCGACTTCGAGGTCTACCCGGTCGAACTGACCGTGGGACAGGACGGACGAAAGCTGCGGGCCCGTTTCGACGGCCGGGTGAGTAACCTCGCGGGGGTGGCGGAGCACCTGAAGGTGGAGGCCGACACCACCGCCATGCCGGTCGAGTCGGTGAAGGCCGTCCCCGGCGACCGCACCTCCCTCGTGGTCACCCTCTCCGAGGCGATCCAGAAGGACCAGGCGGTCCGGGTCGTCTACGACGGCGAGGGCGGCCTCGAGGCCGGCGGCGAGACCGTCCCCCGGATCGCCCGCTACGCCGAGAACGTCTCCACCCACCGCCTCACCACACCGTGGGGCGACAAGGTGGACAGGAACGACCCGCTGCCGGAGTACCCGCGTCCCCAGCAGGTGCGCGCGCGGTGGAAGAACCTCAACGGACCCTGGCAGTTCAGCGCCGCGAAGGCGGGCCAGGAGCCCGTCTTCGGCGAGAACCTCGACGAGAAGATCATCGTGCCGTTCCCGGTCGAGTCGCAGCTCTCCGGGATCGAGCGGCACGAGGACCACATGTTCTACCGCAAGCTCGTGGACGTGCCGAAGAACTGGAAGGTGGGCAAGAGCGGCAAGGACCGGCTCAAGCTGAACTTCGGCGCCGTCGACTACCGGGCCCGCGTCTGGGTGAACGGCCGCAAGGTCGCCGAGCACACCGGCGGCTACGACGCCTTCAGCGCCGACATCACCGACGCGCTCAGGAGCGAGGGCCCCCAGGAGATCGTCGTCGCGGTCACCGACACCGGCGGCGCCGACCAGCCGCTGGGCAAGCAGTCCACCCGCCCCGGCGGCATCTGGTACACCCAGTCCTCCGGCATCTGGCAGACCGTGTGGATGGAGCCGGTCGCCGCGACGTCCATTGACAACGTCGTCACCACGCCCGACATCGACACCGGGACCCTGGCGGTGACCGTCGGGTCCGCCGGCGCGTCCGACGAGGCGCGCGTCGAGGCGGTGGCCCGCGACCACCGCGGCAAGGTCGTCGGCAGGGTGACCGGGCCGGCCGACGGGCAACTGCGGCTGCCGGTGGCCGGCCAGCGCCTGTGGAGCCCGGACGACCCCTACCTGTACGACCTCGACATCACGCTGAAGGACGGCAGGTCCACCGACACCGTCGAAAGCTACTTCGGCATGCGGAAGATCGGCATCGAGGACGTGGGCGGCTACAGGAAGCTCGTCCTCAACGGCAAGCCCGTCTTCTCCCTCGCCACCCTGGACCAGGGCTTCTGGCCCGACGGGCTCTACACCGCTCCCAGCGACGACGCCCTGGCGTTCGACCTGAAGGCGCACAAGCGGCTCGGCTTCAACGCGGTCCGCAAGCACATCAAGGTGGAGTCGCCCCGGTGGTTCTACCACGCGGACCGGCTCGGCCTGCTGGTCTGGCAGGACTTCGTGTCCGGCGACATCACCCAGGAGACCGGCCGGAAGGCCTTCGTCGACCAGGGCCGGGAGATGATGCGCCAGCACCACAACTCACCCGCCGTCATCGGCTGGATCGTCTTCAACGAGGGCTGGGGCGAGTGGAGCCGCGAGGAGACCGGCAAGCTGGCCGACGCCGTGAAGGCCGCCGACCCCTCCCGCGTCGTCAACGCCCACAGCGGTGTCAACTGCTGCAACAGCAAGGGTGACTCGGGCAGGGGCGACATCATCGACCACCACGACTACACCAACGAGGACCCGCCCTTCCCGGACCACCGCGCGGCCATGGACGGCGAGCACGGCGGGTTCACCCTGCGCACCCCGGGGCACATGTGGCCCGGCCCGCCGACCGTCATCTACAGCGGCGTGGACAGCAAGGAGGCGCTGACCCGCAGGTACGTGGAGAACACCGAGAAGTTCTACCTCGACCAGGCCGGCGCCGAGCTGTCCGGCTCGGTGTACACGCAGATCACCGACCTGGAGAACGAGCTCAACGGCCTCTACACCTACGACCGCAGGGAGATCAAGGTCGACCCGGCGCGGGTGCGCGAGGTCAACCTGAAGGTGCTCGCGGCCGGCGCCGCGGCGGGCCAGCGGGCACGGCTCGAGGGCGGCGGCCACTGGTCCCTCGACGAGGGCACCGGCACCACCGCGAAGGACGACGGCCCGAACGGCAAGGCGCTGAACCTCACCGAGGGCGCCACCTGGACCACCGGGGTGAGCGGCGGCGCGCTGAAGTTCGACGGGCAAAACCAGTTCGCCGAGACCGACGGGCCGGTGCTCGACACCACCGGCAGCTACACGGTCTCCGCCTGGGTCACCCTCGACGCGCTGCCGGGCAACTACGCCACCGCCGTCAGCCAGGACGGACGGCGCCAGGCGAGCCCGTTCTACCTGCAGTACGGGCAGGGCGCGTTCGCCTTCAGCACCCCCGACGGCAAGCGGGCGCGCCTGGAGACCCGGCCCGAACCGGGCCGCTGGTACCACCTGGTCGGCGTGCGGGACGACGCCACCAACCGGATCACGCTCTACGTCGACGGCAGGGAGGCGGCGACCGTCACGGGCGGTCCCGACTACGTCGGCTCCGGGTCCCTCGCGGTCGGCCGCGCTCAGTGGAACGGTGACGACACCGACTTCTGGAACGGATCCGTGGACGAGGTCCACGCCTACGACAAGGTGCTCACCGCCGAGGAGGTGACCGCCCTCTACGAGGTGGAGAAGCCGTAACCCCACGGCGAGGAGGGGGCGGGCGCCACGGCGCGCGCCCCCTCCTCCCGGACCGCCGCCGGGAAGAGCCGCCGCACAGTGGCGCCCCGGCCGCCGTGACGCCGCCCGAACGCGTCGGCAGCGCCCCGGAGGGGCACGCGCCCGGCGTCTCAGGCGTGCGTCGGCTTCCCCGCCGCGGGACGCCCCAGCGTGCTCTCCCGTTCGACGAGTCGGTGGCCCGCCCGGATGCGGCGCGGCTGCGGCGCCCGGTCGTCGAGGCGGGCGAGCACCGACTCCACCGCCAGCCGGCCGATGGCGGCCTTGTCCGGCGACACGGAGGTGAGCGTGACCGCCCCGAAACGTCCCTCGATCACGTCGTCGAAGCCGACGACGGCGATGTCCTCCGGTACCCGCAGACCCCGTTCGTGCAGCACCCGCATCGCCCCGATCGCCATCGGGTCGTTGTAGGCGAACACCGCGTCGGGCCGCCGGCCGCTGTCCAGGATGTGATCCATGGCCAGCGCTCCGTCGGCGTGTCCCCAGCCGTCGGTGGCGGCGACGAGCCCCTCGTCGGGCGACAGCCCGGCCGCGGTGAGCTCCTCGCGCCAGCCGCGCACCCGCAGTTGCGCCGGCTCGCTGCGTCCGCGCCGGGCCCCGATGAACGCCACCTCCCGGCGTCCCAGGCCGATCAGGTGCCGGACGGCGGCGCGTGCGGCGGCCACGTTGTCGATGGCGATGTGGTCGTACGGCAGGTCGTAGTCCCGCTCGCCGAGCAGCACCAGCGGCACGTCCTGGGCGCGGCCGCGCAGGTCCTCGGCCTCCAGCTCGATGGGGCTGAGGATGAGTCCGTCGATGACCCGGGCCCGGAAGCCCTGGCTCACCAGCAGCTCCTGCTCGCGCATGCCCCCGGTGTGGTCGAGCAGCACGATGTAGTCGTGCTCGGACGCGGCGTCGATGACGGAGGCGGCCAGTTCGGCGAAGTAGGGGTTCCCGAGCTCGGGCAGGGCGAGCGCGATGATGCCCGTACGTCCCTTCCTCAGATGCCTGGCGGCGAGGTTGGGCCGGTAGCCGAGCGTGTCGATGGACCGCTGCACACGCTCGCGCATGGCCGGGGTGACGTGCCGGTAGTTGTTCACCACGTTGGAGACGGTCTTGATGGAGACCCCCGCGTGCGCGGCGACGTCCTTGAGGCTGACCCGCACGGCAATCCCTTCGTGAGCGGTCCGACCCGGTGGGTCGGTGTGGGTGCGTGCCGTCACCATGAGCCGTGCGCCGAGCCGCCGGGTCCAATTTTTACAACGTTATACACGTTGTTCCGGGACGCTGACAAGGCGTGAACGGGGCGTGGCCGGGACGGCCCGGCGCCGATGACCCCGCCGGTCCCCTCCGGCGGCACGTCGCGAAGTCGGTGGCGACGTCCGGTCCGGGCGGTCGGTGACCCCCGGTGGCGTGCCGGAGGGGACCCCGGCCGGCTGAGGCGTTAGCGTCGGGGCATGGCCGGTGATCGCCGCGGATGGCGGGTGTGTCTGCTCGGCGGTGCGGTGTTCGCGGTGTGCATGACCGGCACCACGCTGCCGACCCCGCTCTACCCCCTGTACCAGGAGAAGTTCGGCTTCTCCGAGCTGACGGTCACCGTCGTGTACGCGGTGTACGCCTTCGCGGTCATCGGGGTGCTGCTGCTGGCCGGCAACGCCTCGGACGCCGTGGGCAGGCGGCCGGTGCTGCTGTGGGGCCTGGGCTGCGCGGCCGCGAGCGCCGTCTGCTTCCTGTGCGCCACCGCCCCGGGCTGGCTGTACGCCGGGCGGCTGCTGTCGGGGCTCTCCGCCGGACTGTTCACCGGCGCGGCCACGGCCTACGTCATGGAGTCGGCGCCGCCCGGCGGAACGTCCCGGGCCACGTTCGTCGCCACCGCCGTCAACATGGGCGGTCTCGGCTGCGGCCCGCTGCTCGCCGGCCTCCTCGCCCAGTACGCGCCCTGGCCGCTGTACCTGCCGTTCGCCGTGCACCTCGCCCTGGTGGCCTGCTCGACCGCCGTCCTGCTGCGGCTCCCGGAGACCGTGGCGGAGCGCCGCCCGCTGAGGACCGTACGGCCGCAGCGGCCGGGGGTGCCGGCGCGGGTGCGACCGGTGTTCGGCCCGGCGGCGACCGCCTCCTTCGTGGGTTTCGCGCTGTTCGGCGTGTTCACCTCCGTCAGCCCGGCCTTCCTCGCGCGATCCCTGGACGTCACCGGTCACGCCGTGAGCGGGCTGGTGGTGGCGCTGGCCTTCTTCGCCTCGACCGGCGGGCAGCCGGCCGCCGGCCGGACCGGCCCGGTCAGGTCGCTGCCGCTGGGGTGCGCCGGACTCCTCGTCGGGCTGGCGCTGCTCGCGGCCGCGCTGCACCGGGACCTGCTGGCGCTGGTGGTGCTCAGCGCGGTCACCGGAGGATTCGGCCAGGGGCTCGCGTTCCGCGGTGCGCTGTCCGCGGTGAGCGGGGCGTCCCCCTCGGACCGGCGTGCGGCGGTGATCTCGACGCTCTTCGTGGTGGCGTACCTCGGCATCTCGGTGCCGGTCATCGGTGTCGGGCTGCTGACCGGCCCGATGGGCCTGGAAGGCGCGGGACTGGTGTTCATCGCCTGCATGGGAGCCCTCGTCGTCGCCGCGGCCGGCTACCTCCTGCGCCGGCCGGTGCCTGCGGGGACGTGAACGCCGTCCGTGCGCGACGGCCGTGCGCCGGGCGGACGACCGGACCACGCCTACGCCGCGATGAACTCCAGGATGTCGCGGTTGAGGACGTCCGGACGGGTCGACAGCATGCCGTGGGGGTACCCCTCGTAGGTCTTCAGGGTGCCGTTCTTGAGCAGCTTGACCGCCAGCGGGGCGGAGTCCTCGTAGGGGACGATCTGGTCGTCGGTGCCGTGCGCGACGAGGACCGGGACGTCGATCCTCCGGAGGTCCTCGGTGAAGTCGGTCTCGGAGAACGCCTTGATGCACTCGTAGTGGGCGTTCGCCGCGCCCATCATGCCCTGGCGCCACCAGTTGTCGATCAGGCCCTGGGAGACCTCCGCGCCGGGCCGGTTGAACCCGTAGAACGGGCCCGACGGCACGTCGATGTAGAACTGCGCGCGGTTGGCGGCCAGGGCCGCGCGGAACCCGTCGAAGACCTCGATCGGCAGACCGCCGGGATTGCTGTCGGACTTGACCATGACCGGGGGGACCGCGCCGACCAGCACCGCCTTCGCGACCCGGCCCGGCTCGGCCCGCGCGACGTACCGCGCGACCTCGCCGCCGCCGGTCGAGTGTCCGACGTGCACGGCCCCGCGGAGATCGAGGGCGCCGGTCAGCGCCGCCACGTCCGCGGCGTAGGTGTCCATCTCGTGGCCGGTCGAGGTCTGGTCGGAGCGCCCGTGACCACGCCGGTCGTGAGCGATCACCCGGTAGCCGTGGGAGAGGAAGAACACCATCTGGCTGTCCCAGTCGTCGGCGCTGAGCGGCCACCCGTGGTGGAAGACGATCGGCTGCCCCTCGCGCGGACCCCAGTCCTTGTAGAAGATGGCCGTGCCGTCGGGGGTGGTGACCGTTCCCATGGGTGATCCCTCCGCGTGAACCGGATCGACGGCACTCACCCTACGCCCGGGCCCGGCACACCTCATCTCCAAAACGTCCGCGGACGAGGGGTTGGGCACCCCTTATGGTGATCCGATGCTGCTCGTACCGAGATGGGTTCTCTTCTCCTCGGGGTGTGCGCCCGTCCTGCTGACCGGGGGCTGGGTGATCGCGGGGTCGCTGGAGGGGCCCGCCTACGACCCCGCGTCTCAGACGATCAGTGTCCTGGCGGCCTACGGTGCCGCCGGGTCCCGGGTGATGACCGCCGTGTTCCTCGCCCTGGGCGCCTGCCACCTGCTCACCGCCTGGGGGCTGCGGGCGGCGGCGACGGCCGGACGCGTGGCGCTGGCCGGCGGAGGGGCCGCGGCGCTCGCGGTGGCGCTGCTGCCGGTGCCGAGCAGCGGGGGGTCGCTGCGCCACGGGGCGGCGGCCGCGGCCGGATTCGCGCTCCTGGCCCTGTGGCCGCTGCTGGCCGCCGGCCGGGGCGGTGCCGCTCCCTGGGCGCTGCGGCCGGCGGTCTCGTCCGTGGCGACCGCCTCGATGGTCGTCGGTGCCGCGTGGTTCCTCGTCGAGATGCACCGTCAGGGCATGGCGGGGGTCGCCGAACGGGTGGTGACGACCCTTCAGTCCCTCTGGCCCTTCGTGGTCGTCGTCTCCTGTCTCCGTCATGTCGCGGGCGACGGCGGACCGCCCGCGGGTCGGGCGGGCTGACGGGGGACCGGTGAGGTGCGGTCCGCCGGGCGGCCGGCCCGGTGCCGCCGGGATCGGCCCGCGGCGACCGCTGCCCGGCCCGGTCCATGGCCGGCCTCGGCGCGGGCGACCGGGCCCCGCCGGAGCCGGATCAGCGCTCGCGCTCCAGGACGCGGCGGGCCGCCTCGGCCTCCGCCGCCGACGGGGACAACTCGTCGAGGGAGTCGAGTTCGGTGTCGGCCTCCAGTTCCCGTTCCCAGGCCGCCGCCAGCCGTTCCTGCTCCTCGCGGGGTCTGTCGCCGACGGCGTCCCGGTGGTGGGGGTCCAGGGCCGCGAGGAACCGTCCGACCGGGTCCATGGGCATGCCGTGCTCCTTGTCGCTCGGAAGGGGCCGCGCTACCGGTCCAGGATGGCCAGCCGGCCCCGGGGCGGCGGCCCGACACGGCCTGTGACCACCCCGATGGCCCCGCTCCCGGTGCCCGGGCGCACCCCGGGAGCGCTGCCGTCGGCCCGGACCCCCGTTGTCAGTGGCTTGATCTAGTGTTCCCGTCACTTGATCACTGCGGGTGCGGGAGGCACGCATGGGGTGGGTGTCGGCAGGCGGCTACGAAGTCGCCCTCGACGACGGCAGGGTGGTGTGCCGCAACGCGGCCGGACGGCGGCTGAAGTCCGTGCCGTCCAAGATCGCCGATGATCCCGCGGTGGTGGGGCTGCGCCGGCTCACCGAGTGGCTGGAGCGGCACGAGCGGCAGTGCCTGGCCGACGTGGAGCGGTGGATGGTGCGCTCGCTGCCGGTGCCGTTCGAGGTGCTGGCGCGGGTGTGGCCGGACCCCGCCTGGCGGGCCGCCCTCCGCGACGTGGTGGTCACCGGCGAGGACGGCGCGGTGGCCGGATTCCTGCGGGACGCCGACCCCGAGCGCGGCCTCGGCCTGGTCGACCTCGACGGCGACACCGTCCGCCTCACCCCCGGCCTGGTCCGCCTGCCGCACCCCGTGCTCCTCGACGACCTGGAGGAGCTGCGGGAGTTCGCCGTCGAGCTCGGCGTCGAGCAGCGTGCCCCACAGCTGTTCCGAGAGGTCTGGCACCGGCCCGCGGCACTCGACGCCGAGGCCGCCTCCGTCGAGGACTACGCGGGCGGAGCCTTCAAGGAGCTGAGGTTCCTGCACGGTCGCGCGACCCAGCTGGGCTACCGCGTGCGCGGCGGCCACGCGGTGTGCTCCGTCGTGGAGGACGGCCGCGCCGTCGAGGCCCGCGTGTGGGTCGGTGACTACGACGGCTACGAGGAGACGGAGACCGGCCCCCTGGTCTTCACCGACCCGGCCGGCCGGGTGCTGAGGCTCGGCCTGGTCGGGCCGGTGGCCTGGTCGGAGGGCATGCGCATGGCGGCCGCGCTGTACGCCGGACGCGACATCGAGGACGAGGAGCGTGCGGCATGACGACGTACGACGGATTCACGTACGACGGGACCACCTCCGCCGCGCTGCTCGACGCCGGCGCCGTACTGCCCCCGGGCACCACCGACCGGGAGGACGCCGACGTCCTCACCGTCCGCACGTACACGCACACCGCGCTGGACGGACGGAAGGTCGTGCGGCTGGTGCCGGGCACGCTGGGCGAGGCGGAGGACCTCGCCCTGGACTTCCTCGGACTGGTCCGCGAGCCGGAGACCCGCGAGGTGGGGCAGGTGCGCCGGGAGACCCTCGGCTTCCCCGCGTGGGCGCTGGTCAACGACCCGGCGAACGGGCACCACGCGCTGGCGCTGGTCAAGGACGTCGAGCGGCTCGCCCGGCAGGCCAAGTCCCGCCCCGGCACCGCGAAGGAGGGCTTCGAGGCGCTCGGCGAGCGGCTCGGCCGGGCCGTGCCGCACTTCCTGCCCACCTTCTACGAGCAGGCCGCCCGCGTCTTCCTCCAGCACGAGAACACCACCTACGCGGCGGCGTTCTTCGGCAAGGCCCGCGAGGCGGAGCGGGTGCACGCGCTGACCGTGGACGAGGAGCGGCAACGGGCCGTGTTCCTGGAGTTCGCCTTCGCCGGGGCGCTGACGGTCAAGGCGCTCAAGGAACACGTGAGGGCGCTCGCGGCGCGGCTCGACCCTGCCGAGGCCTGGGCGCAGTTCCGGCAGCTCACCGTGGAACGCTGCGCGGCCGGCATGCCGCCCTACGCGTCCCTGCCCCAGGACGCCCGCGTCCTGATCAAGGCCGCGGGCCTGCACCGGGTCACCGAGGAGTGCGCCCTGGTCGCGGACCTGATCGCGTCGCCCGCGGCGGTCCGCGCCCCCGCCTCCTTCTGGAACACCTACCGGGCCACGCTCGTCGTCCTCGCCGAACAGCGGCCCGCCGTGCGCGGCCGGCTGCTGGAGATCATGCCGGCCGGTCTCGGCCGCTCCACCGAGGACGACGAGTCCTGGCTGACGCTGCTCGCCGAGACCGGCGCCGACCGGCTGCTCACGGGCGAGGACGGGACTGCGGACGCGGTCGACGCGGCGGACTGGCTCAGCCGCTGGGCCCTGCACCGCAAGCACGGCGGCACGGTCAGCGGCCGTTCGCCGGCCACCCTCGCGCTCGTGGAGCGCATGGCTCCGCGTCTGCGCGCCCAGGGCCGGCCCGTCGACCTCTTCACCGGCCGCTGGCGCGCCGGCGCCGATCTCGACCTGCTCGACCTCTGCATGGCGCAGGACGTGCCGCTGGCCCGGCCCGGGACCGGCACGGACGTCCACCTCGACCTCGGCCGGTGGCTGGAGGACACCCGGTCCGGACGGCGCGACCTGACGGCCGTCGCGGCGGACCGGCTCGGCCGCCGCATGCTCCGCGACGCCGTCGGCAACCACCACGACCACCACCGCCCGCGCACCGGCCGGGGGACGTTGGAGGGAATCGCCGGCCACCCCGTGCTCGCCGACGTGCTCCGCGAGTGGCTGGACGACGCCGCCGGCGAGCTGGACGGCGCGGCCGGTCTGGCGGCCGCCCGCGCGGCGTTCGGACGGCTGAGCCCGTTCCGCGCGATCGCCGCACGGATCAGCCCGGAGGCCGTCGCCCGGACCGCCGCGCTCGACGTCGCACCACTGCTCGGCAACACCCTGCGCGCCGGCCTCCCCGACGAACTGGGCTGGCCCGCCCTCGACGAGGCGCTGCGCCGGCTCGACGCCGGGACCCGCCGCGGCGGCGAGGACACCCTCGCCGTCCACGAGTCCTGGCCTGCCCTGATCCTCTCCCGCCGGCACAAGGTGATCGTCGTGGGACCGCGGGACGTCCTGCTGGAGCACGACCTGCGGCTGCCCGTCGAACTGGACCGCTGGCAGCGGCCGTCGTTCCGCTACACCGACGGCGAACTGCTGGTGGTGTGGCGGCAGGGCGACAAGCAGTACGGCTACTGGTCGGCCCGCCCGGCCGAGGTGTTCCCGCTGGGCGGCGAGAAGCTCCCGCACTGGTACGGCGGCGACGCCGGCGAGACCTCGATCCCCCTGCCGGACGGCGGACGGGCCACCGGCGGACGCGCCCTGCACGCCGGCGACACGGTCCTGCCGCCCGCGCGCCGCCTCCTCGGGGACGGCACCTCGTACTGGCGCCAGGGACGGCAGGGGACGCGGCAGGTGTGGCTCGAGTACGACCCGGCCACCGGCACGCACGGGCGTGCCTCGCTGCCCGCGTTCCTGCGGTCCGGCATCCGCGACGGCGCCGCCCTGCTCCAGCAGCACTGCGCCGTACTGCCCCTGCAGCCCGGCCTGGAGGACAGCCCGTTCGGCACGGACGGCACGGTCCTCGGCCGCTGGGTGCGCACCGAGGGCGACGGCGAGGAGGCCCGCACCACCGTCGGCACGCCGGACGGCCGGACCGTCACCCTGCCGACGGCGCCCGGACGGACACCGGGCGTCCCGGTCGGCGCCCTGCGACTGCCCGGCGGCGTCGAGCCCCTGGTCGTCGCCCACCACCGTCAGGTCGTCCTGTACACGGCCGACGACACCACCGGCATGCGGGAACTGGGCCGGCTGACGCCGCTGGAGCGCGGCGGCGAGTTCGCCGCCGGCACGCGGCTCGTGCCGCCGGTCGACTTCTGGCACGCGCTGCGGCCGCGCGACGAGAACGCCTCGGCGCTCCTGCGGGCCCTGAGCGACGAGCAGGCCGGGGAACTGCTGCGCGCCGGCGCGCAGGCGCTGGCCGAGCGGCAGGCGAGGATCGCGGAGGCGGCCCCGGCCGCCTCCGCACAGGCCGCCGGTGCGGGGGGCACCACCGGCAAGCCCTCCGTCCCCACCGCCGACACGGTGGTGCGGGAGGCCGTCTCCCGCGTCCTGCCCGCCCTCACCGAGCCGCACCTGCTCACCGGTGTCGCCGCCCTCGTGCACGCGGTGCTGCGCCTGGCGGCGTCCGTCGCCACCTTCGTCACGCCTCCGGCCGAGCGGCCCCGGACGGAACGCAGGCGCACCGAGGGCATGTTCGCCGACCACAGCCCCGAGGACGGCGACGACCGGACGCTGCGCGAGGCGACCTCCGGCCTCGCCGAGCTGCACGGCTGGTGGGGCGGCGGACAGAGCTGGAGCACCCTGCGGCAGATCCGTGCCGTGAACCACGTCCTGTCCGGCAGGCCCGCCGACGGCAGGCCCCTGCCCGCGTCGTCCCGGTCCACCGGGGCCGCCGACGGGTGGCGCAGCGACGAGTTCACCGTCCCCGGTATCGGCGCGGTGTGGCCCTGCGTGCTCGACGCACTGCGCCCGCTCGCCTACCGCGCCGCCTCACCCACCCTGACGGAGCCGCACCGCCGGGCCCTGCTCCTGCTGTTCGAGGCGATCACGGAGGGCCCGCTGGCCGCACCCGGGGGCGCGCTGCGCGAGGTGGTGCTGAGCGAGCCGCACGACAAGCAGGAGCGCGTCGGCCAGGTGCTGCGCCGGGAGGG
The DNA here is from genome assembly GCF_040302425.1 of Streptomyces sp. NPDC126497. NCBI lineage: Bacteria > Bacillati > Actinomycetota > Actinomycetes > Kitasatosporales > Streptomycetaceae > Streptomyces > Streptomyces sp. NPDC126497. The sequence goes on along the minus strand of NZ_JBEORT010000104.1, from coordinate 3,437 downwards.
CCGCACCGTCGTCGTCCTCGGCTGCCGGAACGTCGACCACCACACCGGACGGGTCGACTGGCTGGCCCTGGACCACGATCCGGCCGGTGTCTTCGGCGCCGTCGCGCACTTCACGCTGGAACGGGAGACCGCGCACCCGCCGGTGTTCCCGGCGGAGGAGCTGGCCGCCGTGACCGCTCTGATCCGGGACAAGGGCGCCGCGCCCTGGCAGCCGGAAGCGCCCGCCGCCCTGACCGCCGCGACGAGGGACGGGCTGGGCCCGGTGCAGGCGGCCCTGCTGCTCGCCGGGAAGCCGCCGCAGCTCACCGACGAGGTGATCGCCGCCACCGGCCTGAAGCCGCGCCAGAAGGAACTCGGCGACACGCTGCTGGGCTCGCTGGAGCCCGGCGACCGGCTGGCGCTGATCGGCGCGCTGCTCCCCGGGAACCCCGCCGACCTGTGGACCGCCGGACCGGACACGGACGCGGCGGGCCGCGTGTGGGCCGAGCGCCTCGACGGGGTCGTGCGCCTGCCCGAGGACCTCGCCGGGGAGCTCTCCCTGGCAGGGCTCCCCACCGGCGCCGCCGAGGAGGTGCTCAACCCGCACCGCACCCCCTGGATCAGCCGCACCACCGTGCAGCGGCCCGACGAGAACGGCAACCTCGTGGCGGAGGACCCCGGGGCCGTACCCGGCCGGTACGACCTGACGCGCGCCGTGGCCGCCCTGGCCGGGCTCGCCTACTCCCTGCCGTACGGACACCCCCTGCGCGCCGTCCTGCCCGCAGGCCTCGCCGCGCTGCGCCGCCGCGTCGCGGACCCCGCACTGCTGCTCGACCTCGGCCTGGAGTGGACCGAGAAGGGCACGTCGACCGCGGCCGAGCTGCGCAAGGCCTACGGACTGCCCGCCACCGGCGGCGCCGACGCGCACGGACTGACACCCGTCGGCGAGGCGCTGGTGCTGCGCCCCTGGTACGGGGACCAGGAGGCCGTCCTGGTCCGCACCAGCGCCCTCACCGCGGTGGACGACCCCCTGTTCGGACTGATCGAGGGAATCGTCGGATCCGGGCGGCGCGACGGCGTGCAGGCGCTGCGGACCGTCCTGGGCGACGAACTCGCCCGCGCCCTCGCGGCCGGAACGGACCCCGCGGGACCCACCGGCTACGCCCAGGACCCCGCCCTCAGCGTGCCCGGCCTGGTCGCCGAGGTCGCCGGGACCCACGGCCTGGGCGAGGACGCGGCGGCGCTCTACCTGCAACTGCTGGCCCTGCCCGACCCGACGGACCGCAACCGCGCCCGCTGGACGGGCTGGAAGCCCGCCCGCGCCAAGAAGGCCCGTGCCGAACTGGCGGCCACCGGCCTGGTCGTCGAGGCGAAGCGGGCCCGCGCCGGACGCACCCTCTTCCTGCCGTGCGGCTGGCTCGACCTGAAGTCGCCGGCCCGGCCGGTGGAGATCTGGAAGCGGGGCCTCTACCCGGTCCACGACCGCTCCCACGCGGTACCCCTGCTGCCGGTGCCCGAACTGTTCACGCGCGCCTGGGACCGCGTCCGCGCCGGCGACGCACCCGCCTACGAGGAACTCACCACCCGCGCCACCCGCAAGGGCCGCCGCCGATGACCACCGTCCACCCGCACCCGGAAGAACCCGCGCCGATGACCACCGCCCCGTCCCCCTCCCCGGCCCGCCAGATCGTCCCGCCCGAGGACCGGTACGCCACCGAACTCGCCTTCCTCGCCGCGTACGACGACGGGCCGCGCCCGCCCGCCTGGCGGCTCAGCCCGCGCGCGGTCGTCACGTTCGTCCTGGGCAGCGGCGGCCGGGCCCTGAAGCTCCCCGACGGCGCCGGGGCACCCGACGGAGTCCCGCACCGCCTGGTGATCGAGGACAAGTTCGTCGGCGACCGGGCACTGGTCGAGCGGTGCGTGGTGACCCTCGCCGGCGAGCGCGGCCTGCTGCTCGTCGGCGAGCCCGGCACCGCCAAGTCGATGCTGTCGGAGCTGCTCTCCGCCGCCGTGTGCGGCACCAGCGGCCTGGTGGTGCAGGGCACCGCCGGGACCACCGAGGACCAGCTCAAGTACGGCTGGAACTACGCGCTGCTGCTGGCCCAGGGCCCCACCCGGCAGGCGCTCGTGCCGTCCCCCGTCCTGACCGCCATGTCCCGGGGCGCGATCGCCCGCGTCGAGGAGGTCACCCGCTGCCTGCCCGAAGTGCAGGACGCACTGGTGTCGTTGCTCTCCGAACGGCGCATCGCCGTACCCGAACTGGCCGGCACCGAGGACGCGCTGGCGCACGCGGCACCCGGTTTCAACCTCATCGCCACCGCCAACCTCCGCGACAAGGGCGTCTCCGAGATGTCCGCGGCCCTCAAGCGCCGCTTCAACTTCGAGACCGTCGGCCCCATCGGCGACCTCGACGCCGAGACCGCGCTGGTGCGCGGCCGGGCGCGGGCGTCCGTGGAGCGCGCCGGGGCGCCGTTCCAGGTCGACGACGCCGTGCTGGAGGCACTGGTCACCGCCTTCCGGGACCTGCGCGAGGGCCGCTCGGCGGAGGGCTGGGAGGTGGAACGGCCGTCGACGGTGATGAGCACCGCCGAGGCCGTGTCCGTCGCCGGCGCGCTCGCCCTCGCGGCGGCCTACTTCCCGGGCGACCGCGACGTCCTCGGACTGCTGCCCGGCCATCTGCTCGGCGTGGTCCGCAAGGACGACCCCGCCGACGCCGCCCGGCTGCGCGGCTACTGGGACGGTCCCGTCCGGCGCCGTGCCGAGCAGGGCTCCGCCACCTGGCGCACCCTGTGGGACCTGCGCACGGTGCTGGAGGGCTGACGGCCGTGTCCCTGTTCCACGGGGCCGCCGCCCCGGACGGCCCGCCCGCCTCGCCCGAGGAGGCGCTCGCCGCCCTCACCGGCCCGTCCGCGCCCTACCTCGTCGGCGTACGGCACCACGCGCCCTCCCTGGCCGCCGCCGTGCCCGCGCTGCTGGACGGGGCGGAGCCGGAGGTGCTGCTCGTCGAACTGCCCGCGGAGACGCAGCCGTGGCTTGCCTGGCTGGGGCACGAGGAGACCCGGGCCCCGGTGGCGCTCGCCGCCGCCCCCGCCGAGGGCGGCGACGGGGGACCGGCCTTCTACCCGTTCGCCGACTTCTCGCCCGAACTGGCCGCCGTGCGCTGGGCCGTCCGGCACGGCGTACCGGTGGTCGCCTGCGACCTGCCGCTCGCCGACCGCGCCCGGGCCGACGGACGCCGGGCCACGGGGACGGGGGCCGGCGGACCCGGTCTCGCCACCGCGCTGCGGACCCGGCTGACGGGCCGCCCCGGCGACGACCTCTGGGACCGGCTCGTCGAGGCGACCGCCCCCGGCTCCCCGCCCGAGGCGCTGCGCCGGGCCGCCCTGCTCACCGGGTGGGCCCTGCGCGAGGACGCGGTCGCCTCGGGCGGCGTACCGGAGCTGGACCTGCGGCGCGAG
>NZ_JBEORT010000103.1:0-26072 GCF_040302425.1 Streptomyces sp. NPDC126497 | reverse complement strand
GGCCGGGGTGCGCGAGCAGCTGTCCGGGCCGCGCAAGGCGGCTCCGGGCGGGGCGGACGACGCACCCCCCGCAGGGGCGGCGCACGACGCTCACCGGGGCGAACCCGGGCCCGGTGGTCCGGCCTCGCCGCCTCTCGGGACGATCGGAACGGAGGACGTACGGTGACCCGGCGTTTCACGGCCCTCGCGGCGCTGGCCGTCGTGTGCGCCGCGGTGGAGATGGTGGCCGGGCGCGGCATGTCCCCGGGGGCGGTCTGGGACGTCCTCAACGGTGGCGGTGACGCGACGGAGCGCCACATCCTGTTCCAACTGCGTCTGCCGAGGCTGCTGGTCGCCCTCGGCGCGGGCGCCTGTCTGGCCGTGGCAGGGCTGGTCCTGCAGTCCGCCCTGCGCAATCCCCTGGCGGGGCCGGAGGTGACGGGCGTGACCCCGGGGGCGGTGCTCGGCGCCGTCACCGCGACCGCCCTGGGGTTCGCCGGGTGGGATTCCCCCCTGGCCGTGGTCCTCGCCGCGTGCGCGGGCGGATGCGCCGGAGCGGCGCTGCTGTGGCTGCTGGCCGGCCGCGGGCACGGTGATCCCGCGCGGACCGCCGTGCACGGGGTGCTGGTGTCGGCGGTGCTCGGCGGGCTCACCGCCATGGTGCTGCTCGTGGAGCCGGGGGAGCTCGGCAGCGTCGTGCAGTGGCTGGTGGGCACCACGGAGGGCCGGGTGTGGGAGCACTGGCACCTGCTGTGGCCGTGGGCGCTCGTCTGGGGGGCTGCCGCCTGGCTGCTGGCGGGGCCGTTGACCCTGCTGCGCTGCGGGGACGACATCGCCCTCGCCGCCGGTCTCTCCGCCCGTCGGGCCCGGACCCTGGCCCTGCTGTGCGCGGTGGCCCTGACCGCCGGCGCCGTGGCTGCCGTCGGCGCGCTGGGCTTCATCGGTCTGCTCGTCCCGCATCTGGCCGTGGCCGTCTTCGGTGCGGACCTGCGCCGGAGCCTTCCCGGCGCCGCCCTGACGGGCGCGGTCGTGGTGTGCGGGGCGGACGCGGCGGCGCAGTCGGCCTCGCGGCTGCTGGCGACGGCGCTGGACTCCGGACGGCTCGCGTTGCCGGTCGGGGCGCTCACCGCCTGCCTCGGTGCCGCGCTGCTGCTGCTCGTCGTGCGCCGCACGCCGAGCCGTACGTTCTGACGTCGAATTGAGGACAGAGCATGATCGAGTCCGTGGGGATCCACGTCGAGGGGGTCCGCTTCGGCTACCCCGGACGGCCCGTGCTGCGGGGCGTCGACCTGACCGTCCGGCCGGGCGAACTGACCGCCCTGATCGGCCTGAACGGCTGCGGCAAGTCGACCCTGCTGCGGCTGGCCGCCGGGCTGCTGCAACCCGACGAAGGGCGCGTGCTGCTCGGCGGGGACGACCTCGCGCGGCTCTCCAGACGCGCGACGGCACGGAGGGTGGCCCTGCTGCACCAGTCGGCTCCGGCCGTGCCGGGCATGACGGTGAGTCACCTCGTACGTCAGGGGCGGTACGCGGCACGTGGCCCGCTGGGCATGCTGCGCGAGGGCGACGACCCCGTCGTGCGCCGGGCGCTGCGTGACGTCGGAGTGGAGGAATGGGCCGAACGCGACGTCGACGCGCTGTCCGGCGGCGAGCGGCAACGCGTCCGGCTCGCGATGGCGCTCGCCCAGGACACCCGGATCCTGCTGCTCGACGAGCCGACCACGTACCTGGATCTGCACCACCAGCTCGACGTACTGCAGACCGTGGTGCGTCTGCGCGAGGAACGCGGGCTCACGGTGGTGATGGTGTTGCACGACCTGGCCCATGCGGCGCGGTTCGCCGAGCGGATCGTCGCCCTGCGGGAGGGCCGTGTGGTGGCCGACGGAACGCCGAGGCAGGTCGTCACGCCGGGGTTGCTGGCGGAGGTGCTGCAGGTGGCGGGCCGGGTCGGTGAGGATCCGGAAGGGGGGTGGCCGGTGTGTTACCCAGATCACCCCATCGCGGCTCTAGAATATGAAAATCAGATTCATTAGAGTGTGATCACGGCGCTCGACCGAACGCCGTACCTCCCTGCTGATGAAGGAGAGTCCATGGACAACGAGCAGGTCTTCGCACCGATCGCCGACCCGGGCCAGCTGGCTCACGACTCGGCCTCGCACTCCAACGCGCTCGTCGAGAACCCCTTCGAGGACACCGAGGAGTAAGCGAGGGCCCGGCCACCCTCGACCGTGGGCCCGCCCGATGCCTTCCGGGCGGGCCCACGCCCGTCCCAAGCCCCGTCGACAGGAGGAACACCGTGTCCCGCAGCCGACTCGTCCCCGGTGTCGAGGTCGTCGCCGTGCCCGGGCGAGGGCTCGCCGTCCGCACCCCCGCGGGGGAATTCCTCAGCGTCAGAGCAGGAGACGTCGACGAGGACGCCTTGCTCTCCCTGCTCGCGGGGAGGACCACGGCCCCGGTGGACGAGGGACTGGATCGCGTGGTCCGGGCGTTCGAGGAAGCCGGTTATCTGGCGGAAGGGCGGCCGGCCCCGGAGTGGCCCGCCGCCCGCCGGGACGTCAGGATCCTCGGCGACCCGGTACTGACCGAACCGCTCGCCGTACAACTGGCCGCCCTGGGCGCGCGGCCCCGTACGACCCCGGCCGTGACCGCCTCCGGCAGCCCGCCGGCGAGTACGGAGGACCTGCTCGACGGAAACCCCTCCGCGGTCGTGTGGTGCCTGGACGGACCCGTGCCGGACGGCTTGTGGGACGCCGCCGACCGGCTCCCGGAGCACGGTGTCGCGTGGCTGCGCTGCCACCGCGAGGGCCGGCAGGCGTACGTCGAGCCGGTGGCCGCCGCTCCCGGGGACGTCACCTCGGCGCACGTCCGGTCCCGTCGGCTCGCCGCCACACCCGCTCACCGGGAACTGGCAGCGTACTGGAGCGGACCGCGTACCTCCGGCGCACCCGTCCGGCTCCCCGTGCCCGCCGCCGCGCTGCTCGCCGCGCTGCTCGCGGACGATCTCAGCCGGTGGGCCACCGGCGCCCCCGACACGGCCGGCCTCCCGGCGCGGCGCCGGCTCCGACACGTGGACCTGCGCACGCTGACCGTCACCGAGCACCCCGTCCTCCCGGTGCCCGACGTCGCACCGACGCCGAGGAGGGGCACATGACGGCGTTCGAGACGACCGCCGTGGGGGAACTCGCCACCGACATCGGTCTCCCCGCCGGTGACGGCCCCTTCCCGACCGTCCTGATCCGCACCCCCTACGACCGGACACGCCACCGGGCCGAGGCGCGCGGCTGGGCCCGCCGCGGCTTCGCCGCCGTCGTCCAGGACGTGCGGGGGCGGTTCGCGTCACCGGGGGAGTGGCACCCGTACGCGCACGAGACCACCGACGGAACAGCGGCCGTCCGCTGGATCCGGCGGCAGCCGTGGAGCGACGGGCGGCTGGTGGCCGCCGGCGCCTCCTACGCCGCCCACTGCGCCCTCGTCCTCGCCCTCGACGCGCCCGGGGACGCCCGGCCGGACGCCGTCATCGCGGCCGTGCCCGCCCTGGGCCCGGCGGAGACAGCCCGCGAGGCGTCCGGCGTGGAACGGCTGCTCTCCCGCGCCGGGTGGTGGGCCGCCCACGGCGACCGGCGCGACTCCGACGAGAGTGCGCTGGACAAGGCCCTCGCCGAGGACCCCGGCCTGCTCGCCCACCTGCCGTTGACCGCCCTGCCCGAGCGGCTGGGACGCGCCCTGCCCTCCTGGGCGGGACTGTGGCGCCGGCCCGAGCGCGGGCACCTCGTGGCACGGGCGGCGCACGCCGGGCCGCCCCTGCTCGCGGTGGGCGGCCACCACGACCACTTCACCGAGGAGACCGTCGCCCTGTGGCGGGCCTGGGCCGGATCCCCGGCCCGTCTGCTGCTCGGACCCTGGGGGCACCCCCTGACCGCCGCCCCGGGACCGGACGCGGGACCCGCCCACCGGCTGAACCTCGGTGAGCTGTACGTGCGCTGGGCCCGCCGCGCCCTGACCGGCGACCTCGTCCCCGGCCACCGCGGCGCACTGGCGCTCGGCGGCGCCGACCTGTGGCTGCCCGCCGACGCCGAGGCAGAACCGCGCGCCCACCGCATGCGCCTGCTGCACGGCTCCGCCTTCACCGCCGACCCCGCCCGGCCCGTTCGCTCCGACGACCTGACCGTCCTCGCGGACGGCCCGCCCGACCGCTGCCTGCTGGTCACACCGCCGTCGCCGCGTCCGCTCGACCTCGTCGGCCCCGTCGGCGTACGGCTGCGGGCCACCGCCCGCACACCGTCCGCCGACTGGGCCGCCAGGCTCGTCGCGCTCCTCCCGGACGGGACCGCCGAGCGGCTCGCCGTCGGTATCGTCCGGCGTGCCGGACCGGCCGGCCGGGAAGCCGCGTTCACCGTCGGACTCGGCCGGCTCGCACGCCGGCTCCCGGCCGGTACCCGGCTGCGCCTGGAGATCGCCGGACACCACTTCCCGGCCCATGCCCGCAACCCCCACACCGGGGACGACCCGATGACGGCCGAACGGCTGGTCGCCTCCCGGCGGGAGGTCGACCCGGACGGCGTGGTGCTGAACCTGCCCGTGCTCCCGTCCCGTCCCGCCCCCACCGACCCCGCCGAGGAGATCCTGCGATGACGGCCCTGCCGCTGGAAGCGCTCGTCGACCCCGTCTGCGGAATCGTCCGCAAGGTCAAGCCCGTCGAGCACCCCGCGGGCGCCCCGCCCCGCTACACCGCGCTCACGGCCGAGATATCGGACGCCCGCAGACTCGGGCTGTGGCCCGCCGACCGGGTCTCCCTCGGCACCACCTTCGGCGACCCCGAGCAGGCCCGCGTGGCCGCGATAGCCGAGGGAATAGAGCGCTACTGCGGCAACCGCGTGCCGCCGCCCGGCCACCCGGACGCACCCCTGCGCGCCACCGCCGCCGAACTGGCGGACAAGGGCCTGCGCCTGTACGGTCCGGCCGATCTGCCCGCCTACGCGCCCTGGCAGTACGCCCGCGCGTCGTTCCCCTACCGCCCGCTCACCGCCGACACCCCCGCGCTGTGGACACGGGGAACCGAACGACTTCCCGACGGGACCGCCGCCGAGGTCTGGGCACCCGTCTCGCTCACCCACCTCAACTGGCGCCAGGGGGACCTGCGCGAGCTGCCCCGCACCCACCACCTCAACTACGCCGGGATCGCCACCGGGCAGGGCTTCGACGACGCCGTCGAGCGCGGCCTGCTGGAGATCGTCGAACGCGACGCCCTGGAACTGTGGTGGCATCTGGACGGCCCGGCCCGGGGCGTCGACCCGGCGAGCGTGCCCGGCCTCGCCGACGACCTCGCCGGCTCCGCGCTCGACGTCCACATCGTCGAGATGTACTCGGAGTTCGCCCCCTGCATGGCCGCGCTCGTCCACGACCCGCGCATCGGCCTGTACGCCGCGGGGTTCGCCTGCAAGTACGATCCGGCCGAAGCCGCCCGCAAGGCCGTCCTGGAGGCTGTCCACACCTGGGTCTTCACCCAGGGGCTGACCGGCCCCGACGGCTGGGTGTTCCAGGCGGTCGAGGCCGGGCTGCTCGCCCGCGGGCTCTATCTGGACCACCGGGCCGACGGCCGCTACCTCGACGTGTGCGGCGAGGAGTTCGAGCACGTGCGGGACCTGGGTGCGCACGTGCAGGTGTGGCTGGACGAACGGATGGCGGTCGAGGCCCGGAGGTTCACCGAGCCCGCGCTCGGGACGGTGCCCGTCACAGAAATCGAGCCGGGCGGCCGGGAGCGGCTGGAGGGCGCCCTGCGTGCGGGCGGTCACCGCGTCATGACCTTCGATCTCACCACCGAGGACGTGGCTGAAACGACCCTGCGCGTCGCCCGGGTCCTCGTCTCCGGACTCCTGCCCAACGCACCCGCCGCCTTCGGCTACTTCGGCTGCCCGCGCCTCGCCGAGGCCGCCGTCGCGCGCGGATGGCGCGCCACCGCGCCCACCGCGCCGCAGGACTTCACGCTGGCGCCTCCGCCGCACATGTGAGGGCCGCCGTGGAACACCTTCGCGAGGACCCGCCGACGGGCCTCGTCGCCGCCCTCGCCCGTGCCCGCTCCCCGGAGCGTCCCGGCCCCGACACGCCCGCCGGAACAGCCGTCCGGCCCTGGCCGGGGCCGCCGCGCCCGATCCCGGGGGCCGGCCCCGCGGACCTCGACCTGCGGGCCCTGCTGCGGCTGTCCCTGGCGGCCTCGGACCCCTCCGGACGCCTCAGGCCCGCGCCCTCCGCCGGTGCGCTGCACCCGGTGGACACCGAACTGGTCGTGGGCGCCGGCTGCTCCCTGCCGCCCGGCCGCTACGGCTACGACCCGCTGCGCCACCGCGTCCACCACGTCGGCCCGCCCGTCGACGGCACGCCGCCGGGCGTGACCGCCGCACTCTCCGTCACCGCACAGCGCACGGCGTCCCACTACGGGCACCGGGCCCGGCCCCTCCTGCTGCTGGACACCGGGCACGCCGCCGCGGCGCTGTTCCTGGCGGCCCGCGCCCTGGGCGCGGGCGGGTCCGACGTACGGCTGGACGGACGCACCGAGAACCCCTTGGCCGTCGTACGCATCCCACCGCCCGGCGGGCGGAGCCCGAGGCGCCCCGCGGAGACCGAGGACCCGCCCGCCCCGGCCGAACTGCTGGCACGCCGCAGTGCCCCACCGCCGTTGCCGGGCCTCCCACCGCGCGACGCTCTGCGGGCGGTCCTGGCCACCGCCCAACGGGGCGGGGAGGGCGGTCCGTTGCGCTGGTGCGCCGCGGTCGGCCCGCCACGGCCCGGCCTCGTGCGACTGGCGCCCGACGGCACGGCCCTGCGGTGGTACGCGGCGGGCGAGGCCCGTCCGACGCTCGCGGCCTGGGCGGCGGGCCAGGCGTGGCTCGCGGACGCGGGCGCCGTCCTGCTCGCCCACGGCTGCCCCACGGACGCCGACGCCACGCACATCCGCCGCGCCCACCTGCGGGCCGGCTTCGCCGTCCACCTGGCCCAGGTCACCGCTCGGCGCCACGGGCTGGCGGCCCGGCCCGTGGGCTCCTGGCAGCAAGCGGATCTCGGCGCCGCCCTCGGCGCCGCGCCGGGCCGCGACTGGATCGTGCACGCCCTGGCCCTCGGCACCCGCCACGCCGACGAGGAGAACTCCACATGATCGTCCACCCCGAGCTGCGCCGCGCCGCAGGGCGCGCACGGCGTCCCCTGCTCGCGGCCACCCTCCTGCAGGCAGCCGTCACCCTCACGCACCTGGCGCAGGCCGCGCTGCTGGCCCTCGCGCTCGCCGGCCTGGCCCACGGTGACACCGGCCGGCTCCCGTGGCTGCTGACCGGGGTGCTCGCCGTCGTCGCCGCCCGCGCCGGACTCGCCGTGTGGCAGCGGCGCACCGCCGCCCGCGCCGGGGCCCGGGTCAGGGTGGCGCTGCGCGACGAACTCCTCGCCCACCTCGGCCTGTTGGGACCCGCGTACCTGACCACGGCGCGGGCGGGAGCCGTCCGCACCACCCTGGTCGAGGGGGTGGAGGGCGTCGACGCCTACGTCTCCCGCTACCTGCCCCAGCTCCTGGTCACCCTCACGGTGCCACCCCTGGTCCTCACCGTCCTCGCCGTGGTCGAACCCCGGGCCCTCCTCGGACTCGTCCCCGCCCTGCTTCTGGCCCTCCTGGGCCCGCGCGCCTGGGACCGGCTCCTCGCCGCCCGGGGAAAGGAGCACTGGGACACCTACGAAGGACTGGGCGCCGACTACCTGGAGGCCCTCCAGGGCATGCCCGCCCTGCGCGCCGCGGGTGCCGTCGGCCGCACCCGCGCACGCCTGGAGGAGCGGTCCGCGGCCCTGCACCGCGCGACCGTCGCCCAACTGCGTGTGTCCCTGGTCGACACCGGCATCACCGACCTCGCCATCCAGGGCGGCACCGCCGCCGCCGCGCTCCTGGCGTGCTGGTCGGCCGTCACCGGATCCACCACCGCGGCCGGCACCTACCTGGTGCTGCTGCTGGCCTCCGAGTGCTTCCGCCCGGTCCGCGACCTCGCCCGGGAATGGCACGCCGGCTATCTGGGGGTGTCGGCCGCCGACGGGTTGGCGGCCCTGCGCACGGCCGAACCGGCGGTCCCCGACACCGCGACGGAGCCCGCGCACTGGCACGCTCCGCCCGAACTCCGTTTCCACGACGTTCGGTTCGCTTACGACGGTGCTCCCGCACCCGCCCTGGACGGTGTCTCCTTCACCGCGCGGGCGGGACGGACCACCGCGATCGTCGGGCCGTCCGGCGCGGGCAAGTCGACCCTGCTGGCCCTGCTCCTGCGCCACCACGATCCGCAGGAAGGGCGGATCACCCTCGACGAGCGCCCCACGACCGAGTACACGCTCGACTCGCTGCGGCGGGGCATCGCCGTGGTTTCGCAGGAGACGTACCTGTTCCACGCCACCATCGCCGACAACCTGCGCCTTGCGCGGCCCGGCGCCACCGACGACGAGCTCACCCGGGCGGCGCGCGCCGCCGGGATCCACGACGAGATCGCCGCCCTGCCCGACGGCTACGCCACCGTCCTCGGCGAACGGGGCGCCACGCTCTCCGGCGGCCAGCGACAACGGCTCGCCCTCGCCCGGGCCCTGCTGTCCGACGCCCCGGTCCTCGTTCTCGACGAGGCCACCAGCGCGGTCGACGAGCGACGCGAGGCGGACATCGTCCGGGAGCTGCTGCAGGCGGTCGGCGGGCGGACCGTCCTGGTGGTCGCCCACCGGCTCGCGACCGTCCGGCACGCCGACCGGATCGTCGTCCTCGACGCGGGACGGGTGGACGCCGTCGGCGACCACACCGGCCTGGTCGAGGCCGACGGCGTCTACACCCGGCTCGTCGAGGCCGGCCGCGCCCACCGAGGGGAACTCGCCGCATGAGCACCGTCACCGGTCCTGCCGCCACCGGTCCTGCCACCACCGGGGCGGACGTCCCCGCGCGGGGCGCGCTGCGCGCCCTGCTGCCCGCCCTCGCCGGACACCGCGCCATGACGGCCCGCACCTGCGTCGCCGCCGTCCTCGAACAGGGCTCCCTCGTCGCGCTGCTGACCCTGGCCGCGCACACCGTGGGCACCGCCGTCATCGACGGGCACGCCCCCACGGCCGGCACCGTCACCGCGCTCGTCGCCCTCGTGGTGACGCGCGCCCTGATGACCTGGCGGGAGATGGACCTCTCCCACGACCTGGCCTACCGGGTCCTGGCCGCACTGCGGGTCCGCGTTTTCGACGGACTGGCCCGCAGCGCGCCCGCCCGGGTCGCGGGCCGCCGCAGCGGCGACCTCGCCGCCACCGCCATGGCCGACGTGGAGGCGCTGGAGTTCTTCTACGCCCACACCACTGCCCAACTGCTGGCGGCGGGAACGGTCTTCACCGGCGGCTCGGTACTCCTGGCCCTGGTGGAGCCGTGGCTGCTGGTGGCCGTCCTGCCGGTCGCGGCCCTGCTCGCCGCGGCGCCCTTCGCCGACGCCCGCTCGCGCACGGCACGCGGCGGCCGCACCCGCACGGCCGTGGCCGCACTGTCGGCCGACACGGTGGAGACCATCGACGGGCTGCGCGAACTGCTCGCCTTCGGCGCTCTGGCCGGACGCCGCCGCAAGCTGACGGAGCGGGGGCGGCAGGTGGGCGACGCCCAGCGCGCCGAGGCCACCTGGGAGGCCGTCGCCGCCGCCGTCCGCGATCTCCTCATCGTGGTCGCGGTCCTCGGCGTGGTCGCCGCGGCGGCACAGTCGGTGACCTCCGGACGGCTGCACGGTGCCTGGGCGCCGGCCGCGATGGCACTGGCCCTGTCGGTTCTCGGCCCGGTGGCGGAATCGGCCCGCGCCCTGAGCCGGGCCGTGGCACTGCGCGCCGCCGCCGCCCGGGTCGACGCGGCCGTCAAGGCCCCGGCCCTGGCACCGCCGCCCACCGCCCCACGCCCCCTGCCTCCCGGACCACTGGGCGTCCGGCTGCATCGAGTGAGGTTCGACTACGGCGGCGGGTCCGTTCTGGACGGCGTCGACCTCACCGTCCACCCCGGACGGACGCTCGCCCTCGTCGGCGCCTCCGGTGCCGGCAAGTCCACCTGTGCCCACCTGCTGGCCCGCTTCTGGGACCCGTCCGCCGGTGAGGTCCAGTTGCTGCCCGCCGACGGCGAACCCGTGGACCTGCGGGACGTGGACGACGCGGAACTGCGGCGGGCGGTGGTACTGGTGGGACAGGACACCCCCCTCTTCCACGGCACCCTCGCCGAGAACCTGCGGCTCGCAGCGCCGGAGGCCGACGACCGGGCGCTGGCCGAGGCGGCACGGCTGTGCGGCGTCGACCGGATCGCCCCCCTGGACACCCTCGTCGGCGAGCGGGGCGCCACGCTCTCCGGCGGCCAGCGGGCCCGCATCGCCCTGGCCCGCGCGCTGCTGGCCGGACCGCGCGTCCTCGTGCTCGACGAGTCCACCGCCCACCTGGACAACACCGGCGACGCCGAACTCGCCACCGCGCTGCAGGAGGGGAGCCGCACGACGATCGTCATCGCCCACCGCCCGGCGACCATCCGCCGCGCCGACCGCATCGCAGTCCTGGAGGACGGCCTCATCACGGAAGAGGGAACCTGGGAGGAACTCACGGGCAGACCCGGCAGCGCGCTCAACCGCATCCTCGGCGGCACCGTCCTTCCCGAGCACGGCACTTCGTCCCGGGAACCGGGCCGGTGACGCTCGAGGGCGGGGGCACTCCGCGCACGGGGTGAACCGGTCCGGCGCCCCGCTGCGGCGACCGGCGGCGGAGGCCCCGGCCGCCGCCGGGGACGACCGCTGACTGTTCCGCGCGCACCCCTCCGGGAAATGCGGAATGCACCCCTGCTCCCAGGGGTGCATCCGGTGTGCTCTCGCACTTGCTGCACGAAGGCTCGCGCAGGGGGTGAGCGGTCGCTTCTCACCTGCTCGCGTACGGAAGGAGCGCCATCTCACGGGCGTTCTTGATCGCGGTGGCGATCCGTCGTTGCTGCTGGGCCGTGACGCGGGTGACACGGCGGCTGCGGATCTTGCCGCGGTCGGAGACGAACTTCCGCAGCAGATCGGTGTCCTTGTAGTCGATGTAGGTGATCCCGGCCGCGTCCAGCGGGTTGGGGCGGGGCTTCAGCGGCTTGCGGGGGCCTTGGCGGGGTGCCATGGTGCTCCTTCTGTGAGGGGGCGGACGGGGTCGGTCCTACGCGACGGGGTCGAGCAGGGAGTCGAACGCGGCCGGGAGTCGTTTCCACGCTTCGGGGCCCGCGGCGTACTCGGCGTCGGTGAGCAGGCAGGACTCCAGCACCCGCGCGAGCCCGTCGCGGTCCAGGCCGGGTGAGGTGAAGACGAGGTGCTGGCAGCGGTCGCCGTGTTCGGGGTGCCAGTCCAGCGCGGCGGCCGCTCGGCGCACGGGCGGGACCATCTCCCAGGCGGCGTCCGGCAGGGAGGCGAGCCAGGGGCCGGCGCTCTCCACGCACAGGGCTCCGCCCGCGGCGTCCCACGCGAGCAGGGTGTCGGGGCGGTCGGCGAGCCAGAACCGTCCGCGGCTGCGGGCAGCGGCGCAGCAGAGGTCTTCCAGTGCCTGGTAGAGGCGTTCGGGGTGGAACGGGCGGTGCCGGCGCCAGACGAATGTGGCGACGCCTGCCTCGTCGGCTTCCTGGGGGAGCAGGGCGCAGGCCGGGTGCTGGGCCGCGGCGGCCGCCTCCGCGTCGAAGCCGGCGAAGGCCAGCCGGGCGAGCTCCGGGGAGTCGGCGCTCACCTGGCGGGCGACGGGGTGGAGTTGACTGAGGAGTGCCCGGTCCTCGTCGTCGGCGTCCTCGCTCTCCACGACGGCGAGGACGGGGGCGTACTCCACTTGCCTGGCCCAGGTGTCGCCGACCGTGCGCCGGTCGTCGGCCGCGGCCGCGAGGCCCGCCTCGGCCAGGTCGTCGCCGTTGCCGAGGCAGGGGAGGACGAGAGCCGGGTCCACCGACGTGATCACGTTGGTGAGCCGGACCGCGTCGGCACCGTGCTGGACGACGACCTCGGCCATCCCCCTGGGTTCGACGGAATCCCACAGTTCGACGACGGCGAGCCGGGTGTGGCCGGCGTCGGCGAGCCGTTCCAGTTCGGGGACCAGGTCCTCGCGCAGCGCGCAGCACGCGCAGTCGTTGACCAGCGGGGCGTGGCCCCGGGACAGCTCGCCCGAAGCGTCGCGCACCTGGCGCAGGACGGCACCGTCGGCCGCCGTGGACAGGTCGTGGTGGAGGGCGACGCTGTCGGGGACGAGGCGCAGGAGGTGGTCCACGACCTTCCGGCGTGCCTCGGAGTGCAGCCCGGCGACGATGACGACGGGCAGTCCGGCCTCGGACCGCATCAGTTGGCTCCGTGCCGGCCGTATCGGCGTTCGAAGCGCTCGACTCGCCCGGCGGTGTCCAGGACCCGGGCGGTGCCCGTGTAGAAGGGGTGGCTGACGTTCGAGATCTCGACGTCGACGACCGGGTAGGTGTTGCCGTCCTCCCAGTCGACGGTCTTGTCACTGGTCATGGTGGAGCGGGTGAGGAAGGCGTGGTTCGCGGCGCGGTCGCGGAAGACGACGGGGCCGTAAGCGGGGTGGATTCCGGGCTTCATGGGGCGTCCTCGAGATCGGGGGCGGCGGAGACGGAGTGGCGGGAGGTCAGCGTTCTTCGCGGAAGTCGACGTGGCGCCGGGCGATCGGGTCGTACTTGCGCAGCACCATGCGATCGGGGTCGTTGCGGCGGTTCTTGCGGGTGACGTACGTGTGGCCGGTCCCCGCGGTGGAGCGGAGCTTGATGACCGGGCGTACCTCGTTGCGTGCCATGAGCGGTACTATATGGGAATGGTTTTCATTACCAAAACCAGCCGTCCCCGATGAGAGGTAGGTACGACCTTGTCCGCCCACTGCCAACTGACCGGCGCCCAGCCGGGCTTCGGCAACACCATCTCCCACTCGCATCGGCGTACCTCGCGCCGCTTCGACCCCAACATCCAGCGCAAGCGCTACTGGCTGCCCAGCGAGGGGCGGCACGTCCGGCTGACGCTCAGTGCGAAGGCGATCAAGACCGTCGACAGCATCGGCATCGAGGCCGCCGTGGCCCGCATCCGCGCCCGAGGGGGGAAGGTCTGATGGCCAAGAAGAGCAAGATCGCGCAGAACGAGAAGCGCAGGGCGACCGTCGAGCGGTACGCGGCCCGCCGTGCCGAGCTGAAGGAGGTCGTCCGCAGGCCGTCCTCCACCGACGCCGAACGCCGGGCCGCAATGGAGGAACTGCGGCGCCAGCCCCGCGACGCGAGCGCAACCCGAGTGCGCAACCGGGACAGCGTGGACGGGCGGCCGCGCGGTCACCTTCGGAAGTTCGGCCTGTCGCGGGTCCGCGTGCGCGAGCAGGCCCATGCCGGCTTCCTGCCCGGGGTCACCAAGTCCTCCTGGTAGTCGCGCCGCTCGCGCAACGGGTCCCGGATCCGGCCGTGACCCGGCGCGGTCACGGCCGGAACCGGCCGCGGAGCGTGCCCGCGGACGTCAGGGCGGGCGCGGGAGGCCGAGCCGGTGGCCCTCGGCCCGGGGGAGCCGCCGCGGCACGCTCTGGACGGACGCCCGGCGGGGACCGGGCTGTTTCAGCGGGCTCATGGTCCTTCCGGCCGGGGCGGGGCGGTCGATGGACCGGTTCAGGGTGTGGACACCTCGAACCGCGTGACGCGGACCGCGCCGCCGAGGGCCTGGGTGGCGTGGTTGAAGAGGGCGAACCGGTAGCCCATGAAGAACCGCCAGTCGTTGCCCATGGAGAAGGCGGGTCCGAGGCGGGTGAACGTGACGCCGTCGGTGCTGTAGGAGAAGGTCCCGGGGCGCGGTGCGCCGGGGCGGATGTCCGCGTTCGCGCGCAGCCAGACGCGGCCGCCGGAGACGGGCGCGCTCGCGGTCTCGGTGCCGGTGCCGGTGGTGTTCCAGTTGCCGTCCATGGTCAGCCCGGTGACCATCACCACCCGTGTCGCACCGCCGTCGCGCTTGAGGCCGATCCAGGCGGAGGAGTCACGCAGCAGCGCGAGCCCGGCCCGGTCGCCGTCCCGCATCGCGGAGTGGTCGAGCTGGGCCGTGGCGGTGGAGGTGGGGCCCTGGACGCGGTGCGTGAGGGTGTTGCGGGCCCAGTAGAGGTCGTGGGTGACGGTCGCGGTCCGCAGCGTCAGGCCGTCGCCGACCGACCACTTGGTGTTGTCGGGGTTGTGGTTCCACTCCCACCTCGGTTTCAGGGTCGTACCGTCGAAGGTGTCGACGCCGGTCATCGGGGTGACCTGGCGGGGCGGAGCGGGTACGGCCGGACTGGGATACGTGGTGCCCCATGCGCCGTTGACGAGCTGTACGACGGGCCAGCCGTCCGAGGTCCAGGTGATCGGTGCCAGGGCGGGCACGCGGCCGCCGGGGTAGGCGTCGACGAAGGCCATGTAGTACCAGGCGCCGCTCTGTGTCCGCACCAGTCCGCCCTGGTGGGGGACGCCGCCGCCGGGGATCGGTCCGCGCAGGTCGAGGAGGACCTGCCGCATCGTGTACGGGCCGAAGGGGCCGCTCGAGGACTTGAGGACGTACTGGCCGTTCGCGGGGCGGGTCAGGAAGATGTAGTACTGCCCGTTGATCTTGTAGAACCGGGCGCCCTCCAAGGTGCCGACGCTGGACGGTGTCCTGAACACCTCCTGGGTACGGACCTGGCTGCGGCCGTCGGGCGAGAGCTGGGCCACGCTGATGGTGGTGTTGCCGTACGCCACGTAGAGGGTGTCGTCGGTGTCGACGAGCAGGCCGGCGTCGTAGTAGGGGGTGCTGATCGTCGTCAGCCTGCTCCACGGCCCCTCCACGGCGGTGGCGGTGTAGAGGTACGTCCGGGCGAAGTCGATCTGGCCGAGCCAGTAGAAGGTCCTGTTGCTGGGCCGGTAGGCCAGTGACGACGCCCAGATCCCCCTGACGTAGCCGCGGGCGCCGTTCAGGTCGTACTTGGCGCCGAAGTCGAGGACGGGCACCGAATGGCCGGCGATCTCCCAGTTCACCAGGTCGTACGACCGCAGAACGGGCGCGCCGGGCGAGTAGTGCATCGTCGAGGCCGAGGCGTAGTAGGTGTCGCCGACGCGCATGATGTCGATGTCCGCGAAGTCCTGCCAGATCACCGGGTTCGTGTACTGCGCCGCGGCCGCGTGGGCGGACCCGGGGGGGAGGAGGGCGCCGGCGGCCAGGCCGGTGGCGGCCGCGAGCGTGCGGCGACGAGTGAGGGGTTGATGTGACCATGACAGATCCATGGAGGTGCTCACCTCGAGTTCATCGGTCGGAGCGGCTCCGTCGCATTCGAAATATCGAACATGGTGCGACGTGTCGAGCACTCTGGATGATAGGAGGTCGACGCACCCCGTCAACCCTTCGCGCACGAGTCGTGCGCCGCCCCGAAAGGTTCGACGCGCCTGGCGCGGAGTCGGTGCGACCCGGCCCTGCCCCCTTGCCGATCACGCGGCACATCCCGCTCCTCGGGGAGGTGTTGACATGACCGGTCGCCTCTCTAGTATCCGTGGGGCGTCCGAAGTTTCCGAACGGCGATCGAAATTTCGAACCCTCTCCTCCCCCCTGCCGAAGGAGTCCCGGTGCCCAGACGATTACGCGGACGACTGTTCCGCCTCCTCACGGCCGCCGCGCTGACGGTGACCGCGTCCGTGACGGCCTCCGTACAGTCCACCGCCACGGCCGCGCCGGGCAGTCCGGCGCTCACCCCGCCGCTGGGGTGGAACAGCTGGAACAGCTTCGGGTGCGGGATCACCGAGGCCCAGGTGCGCCAGGCCGCCGACGCGATGGTGTCCTCGGGCATGCGGGACGCCGGCTACCGGTACGTGGTGGTCGACGACTGCTGGTTCGACCCGCAGCGTGACGCGCAGGGCAACCTGCGGGCCAACCCGACGAAGTTCCCCAGCGGGATGAAGGCCCTCGGGGACTACATCCACGGCAAGGGCCTGAAGTTCGGCATCTACCAGGTGCCGGGCGAGCGCACCTGCGCGCAGACCGTGGGCACTTACCCGGGCTCCACGGGCAGCAGGGGCCACGAGGCCCAGGACGCCGCCACGTTCGCTTCGTGGGGGGTCGACTACCTCAAGTACGACTGGTGTTCCTCGAGCGGCACGCGTGACGAGCAGGTCGCGCGGTTCAAGCTGATGCGTGACGCCCTGCGCGCCACCGGTCGGCCGATCGTCTACAGCATCAACCCCAACAGCTTCCACGCCATCACGGGGTCCACGTACAACTGGGGCGAGGTCGCCGACCTGTGGCGGACGACCGAGGACCTGCTCGACATCTGGCAGAACGGCAACACCAACAGCTACCCGATGGGCGTCGGCAACGTCCTGGACGTCAACGCGCCGCTGGCCGCGCAGTCCGGTCCGGGGCACTGGAACGACCCCGACATGCTGGTCGTCGGCCGCCCCGGCCTGTCGCTGACCGAGTCCCGCTCCCACTTCGCCCTGTGGGCGCTGATGAGTGCCCCGCTGATGGCCGGCAACGACATCCGCACGATGTCCGCCGACGTCAGCGCGATCCTGCGCAACCCGCGCCTGCTGGCGGTGAACCAGGACTCCCAGGGCGCGGGCGGACGCAGGGTGCGCGACGACGGCAACCTCGAGGTGTTCGCCAAGCCCCTGGCGGACGGCTCGGTCGCGGTGGGGCTGTTCAACCGGGGCGGGAGCGCGGCGACGGTCACCACGACGGCCGCCCAGATCGGCCTGGGCGGGGGACCGTTCACCCTCACCGACCTGTGGACCGGCGGCACCTCGAGCACGTCCGGGCAGATCTCGGCGAGCGTCCCCGCGCACGGCGTCGCCGCGTACCGGGTGAGCGGCGGCAGCCCGTTGGCCGCCACCACCTCACGCCTGCGGGGCAACGCCTCCAACCGCTGCGTGGACGTGGACAACGCCTCCACGGCCGCCGGCGCCGCGACTCTGCTGTGGGACTGCCACACGGCCGCCAACCAGCTGTGGACCACATGGGCGGGCGGCGAGATCCGCGTCTACGGCGACAAGTGCCTGGACGCCTCCAACCAGGGCACCGCCAACGGCACCCGTGTCATCACCTGGCCCTGCAACGGCCAGGACAACCAGAAGTGGACCGTCGGCTCCGACGGCTCGATCCGCAACGCCCGCTCCGGACTGTGCCTCGACGCCAACGGGGCCGGCACCGCCAACGGGACCCCGCTGGTGCTGTGGACCTGCAACGGCCAGGCCAACCAGAAGTGGACCCGCGTGTGAGCGACGCGGCCCCGGGGCGTGGCCGGAGCGACGACACCCCGGCCACGGCCTCCCGCACGGCTGCCGCATCCGCCGGCACGGCTGTCCCCGGCTGCGGCTGAGTGCCGTGTCCGCCCGAGAGGTCTCCGGGCGGACACGGTCCCGGCCCGGGACGCCGTGCCCGTCACCGCGGTTCCCGACGCGGTGAGGCGCTGCGTCGTCGAGCACCTGATCCAGCGCCTCGACCTGGCGTGAGCCGCCGCAGCCGTGCTCCGCCCTCGCGCAGCGGCGGATACGGCCGATCGGTCCGGGGTCGGTCTGGACCGAGCTGCCCCGGCCGGTGAGCGCGGGCGTCGAGCCGGTCGGGCACGTCCGACTCGGATACGCCCGCGCCTCGATCGCCCGGCAGGCCCTCGACGCGCAGCTCGACTTCCTCGCCGAGGCCGGTGAGCGCCGTCTGCTGGCGCAAAGCCCGGTGTCTCCTGGTGTGGCTCACGAGGCCGGCCCGAAGTCGTCCTGCACAGGCTGGCCCTCGCTGCGGCAGGCCCAGGGGGAAGCAGCGGTCGGCCACCCCCTTCTCTGGCTCCTCCGCAGCGGTTCGGGCGTCCTGGTTGCTGTCGGCGGGCGGTCGATGCGGCGGCAGTACCTTGATCGATCGGGGCCTGCGCGCGGTTCCCCGGGAGCGGTGCAGGAATCCTGCCCGAGCGGCCGACCCGCCGCACGACGGCACACCCCGGTGCGAAATACTCCTCCGATGAGTTCACGCACTTCCCCGGTCGGCCGGCCGATCACGATACGGAGGGCCGTCACGCGGGATGCCAAACGGCTCACGCGGCTCGTGCGTGGTTCAGGCGCCTACGCGGGTAAGTACGCGGCCGCAGTCGCGGGCTACCGGGTCGGTCCTGATTACATCGAGGCCCACCGCGTCTTCGTGGCCGTCGGCGCCGACGAGCATGGAGGCCGGGTCCTCGGGTTCTACTCGCTCGTCCTCGCTCCACCGGAGCTCGACCTGCTGTTCGTCGCCGACGAAGCGCAAGGACGGGGCATTGGACGGCTGCTCGTCACGCACATGCAGTCCGAGGCCCGTGCCGCCGGGCTCGACCGTGTCAAGGTCGTGTCGCACCTTCCCGCCGAGGGCTTCTACCACCGGGCTGGTGCAGTGCGGACCGGGACCGCGTACGCGAACCCGCCCGCCGTGCCGTGGGACCGTCCCGAATTCGAGTTTCGCGTTTCCTCGGGATGACGCGGTGTGCCGGTTGGCGAGGCACCGGCTTCGCTGCGGGGTGGCCGGCTTGCAGGAGCCACTGGACGCCGCGCGCTCCGGGTATGTGGTCTCCTCCGCCCTGGCGCCTTGATCGCCTGCCCCGGCGGTCCGCCATCCAAGGCCCCGGACGGCCCGGGCCAGGACCTGGGCGGGATCTTCATGGAGATCCGCCAGGTGGTGAGCGAGAGAGCGGCGGTGAAGCGGGCCGCCCGCGACACCGACCGCGGACCACAGGGCCAGAAGCTTCTGGCGGGCAGAAGCGAGTGGCTTCGTTCATCCCCAGCGACAGCGTTTGTTGACGCGTTTCGGCAGCGTTTGACGATCAACTCGTTCGTGCTTGTTCACGAGGAAAAGCAGCACGGTGGTGCGAGGGGTCGTCGCTGTCAGGTCAGGACGATGCACCCCTGCCGCTCCAGCTTGCTGAGGAGTGGCAGGGAGGGGTCGACCTTGTTCCAACGCAGATCCAGCTTCTCCAGGGATGGCATCAGGGCGAGCCAGTCGGGCAGCGGGCCGAGGCTGTTGCTCCGCAGGTCGATCTGACGCAGTCGCGGGAGGCCGGCGAGTGACTCCGGCACCTCGGTCAGGGAGTTCTCGCGTAGGTCCAGGTGACGCAGTTCGTGCAGCTCGGCTGTTGACGACGGCAGGTGCTCGATCGCGTTTCCCCGAAGCCACAGCTCACGCAGGTTGCGGAGCTGGCCGATGGTGTCGGGCAGGGCGGTGAGCCGGTTGTGCTGCGCCCTGAACTCGATGAGGCCGCTCATCCCACCGATGGTCCCCGGCAGAGTGGTGAGAGGGTTCTCGCCGACGTTGAGGTAACGCAGACGGGTCAGGTTTCCCAGAGAATCGGGAAGCCGGGACAGCTGGTTGTCGTGCAGGTAGAGGCAGTCGCTGAGCTCAGTCAGCTTGCCGATTTCTTCGGGCACCGACGTCAGCGCGTTGTGGCCGAGGTCCAGGGTCTTCAGTCGCTGGAGCTGCCCGATGTCCGACGAGAGGGCCGTGAGTCCGTTGTCCGCGAGGATCAGCACATCGAGCTCAGTCTGTCGCCAGACCGACTCGGGCACCTCTCCGAGCTCTTGACGCCACAGGTTCAGTGTGTGCCTCACGGCCTTCTCCCCCTTCATCAGCAGGCTGGGCTCCGATTTTCGTCCAGGGCCTTCCTCGGCGGCGACGGGTCAGCAGAAAGTTGGGACCAGATCAACTGGCCTCAGCGTGTCCGGCTCGGGCTCGGGTGCCGGCGAGGCGGTGGGAGTCGGTGCCGGTCTCGATGATGGTGCCGTTGAACGTGCGCCGGTCGACGATGGCCGCGCAGAGGCGGGGGTCGGTGAACGTCTTGGTCCAGCCGCCGAACGACTCGTTCGAGGCGATGGCGACACTGTTCCTCTCCTCGTGCTCGGTCAGGACTTGGAGCGCGTGCACGTGGCCTTCGAAGAACGCTTCCTGGCCGCAGGAGGCGAAGACGCGGTGTACGGCCTTGCCGGAATAGGACAGGCGGAAGGAGAACAGGCAGCAGGTGACCAGCTCACCGGCCGGCCACACCTCGACGTCACCGAGGTCGACCTCGGCCTCCATGCCGGGCTGGCGGGACTGAGGGACGAACGCTCCAGGGCTCGCATCGAAGTACCAGCCCGGTGGTCACGCCGGATCGCCGCATACAGCTCGACCTTCGACATCTGCGGCATGACCAGCACCTTTCACCAGGAGCATCCCGATGCTGCCCTGGCAAGAACCGCAGTGCTGTCAGAACTCGTGGACATCACCCGACCGTGGAACGGGGCGCCTCCCAAACTCGTGAACACCCGCTGTCGCTACCGTGGTCAAAGCCACGCGGTCTCGGCGCCGGCGGCAAGTCCCGAAAGGCGGGCGAGGCCCGCGGGCTCGCCGAGGCCCGCAGGGCCTGTGCGTCGCAACGGCTGAGCCGTTGCCCTGGCAGCCCGGCCACGGGAGCGACGACCCTCGGCCCGGCCCGAAGCCGTCATGTGCGCCTCACCCATGAAGCCGACGCCTTTGGCCGCGAGAGGGATGCCCGCCGAAACGGAGCAGGATGACGTCGCCGGTGCCTCGCACTGCGCCCGGCATGACAAGCTGTGCTTGCCCATCCCCCCGAACCCAGGAGGTCACCATGACCGCAGAGCCCGTATCTACGGAAGGTTCGGAGCCGGATGCCTCCGAGACGTCCCCTCTGGAGCCGGACAGCGACGGCAACTACGACCTCAAGCGCAAGTTCCGCGAAGCCCTGGCGCGCAAGCGCGGTGCGCAGACGGACGCCGCTGATACTGCCGCCAAGCCCGGTGCGTCGAAGGTGCGTTCGGCGCATGGCCCGGCTGTGGGCCGGCAGTCGTTCAGGCGCAAGAGCGGCGGCTGAGCCGATGGGTCCCGCGATCTGACCGCTTCACCGGCACTCGCGCTGTCCACTCGCGCGTCCCGTGCAGTGGCCCGCGACGTGCGCATGCCCGTGCGCGCGTCGCGGGCGGGGCGTAGCCGGGGGACTCGCCCGGGGGGAATGGCCCAGATGCGGTTGGCTCGGGTCGGTGGCGCCGCCGAACTGGAATTCCGGGACGAGGCACTGCCTCGTCCGGGGGTACGCGGCCGGTGTTGCGCGCCTTGCGTGCCCCTGTACCGCCGCCCAGAAGGACCGCTGCAGAAATCCGGGCCGGCGTCGAAGGCGCCATCTCCCGAGCCGTGCACGCGTGCGGCCTGCGCAGATCCCGCGATGGCGTCCCGCCAGATGGTGTAGCCGATCACGGGGCCGGAATCCGCAGGCCGGGACGAGAGTCCTGCCGGATCCGGGCGTTCGACTCGCCTCGGCACGGCACCTCGTGGACTGCCGCGTCCGCGGAGATCACCGAGGACGGCGTACCGGAACGTGCAGCTCTTGGTCCCCTGCACCACGACGCGGGACGTGACCTCTTCGGTGCGATGCCCCGGGCCCGGATCAGGCGGCGGTACGTGTCGTAGTCGTAGCCCCGGTCGGCGAACGGACGCCTGGGCCGGTGACGGAGGCGGCCACGGGTCCCGCGGAGGTGCGGGATCGCGTCCAGCAGGGGCGTCGGCTGCGTGACGTCATGACGATTTCCGCCGGTCAGGGACACCGCAGGGGTTCCGTGCCGGTCGGTGATCAGGTGGTGCTTGCTTCCCGGACGGCTGCGGTCGACCGGCGAAGGTCCGGTGTGAGCCCCCTTCGAGGGCCCGCACGTGCGAGCCGTCGACCGCCGCGCCGCCCATGTCCAGCAGGCCTGTCATGCGCCGCTCGGCCGGCGGCACCTCGTGCGGACGCGGCCGGACGCCGGCCTCGTCCAGTCCCGCAGCCGCCGCCAGGCCGTCACCCCGCTGCAGCCGACACATCGGCCCAGCTCACGCCCTTGCGCAGCACATGGACGATGCCGCACAGGGAAGCCCGGTCATCTACCGGCAGCCGCACCGGATACCGGCGACGACGCGGCGGACGAGAAGGCAGCAACGGGGCCACGCGGTCCACAGATCATCAGGCACGAGATCATCCGACATCCGCAGATGTCCGCCGCCGACCCCGCCCACGACCAAACCCTCCATCAAGCTCATTCCGAAATGGTCAGCCCCCCCGGCGGCTGCTCCTGCACCGAGCGCCGCCGGGGGCTCTCCATGCCGCTCGTCCAACGAATCCCGCCTTGGCGGCGGTGACATCTCGGATCAGCGTCCTGCGGGTGTCACGGGTTCCAGGTCATGGTGGCGTAGACCCGGTCGAAGCGTCCCGCGGCCAGGTCCTGCCGGGAGATCGACCAGGAGTAGAGGGCCGTCTCCAGGCCGTCGAGCCCGTGCATCCACTGGGCGAGGCACACCCAGTCCTCGGGACGTACGTCCGTATCGGGTGCGGGCAGTTCGCCTCGGGCCACCGCTCGTGCCGCTTCCCGTCCGGCCGCCACGCTGGGATCCTCTCCCCAGTGCTCGTCCTCTGCGTATCCACCCAGCTGAAGCCCGCGGCCGATGCCGTCGCCCGGCATCTCCGTCCATACCTCGATCAGTTCGTCTGCGTGGGGGTGTTCCGGGTGATTCACGCAGCCCAAGGGCTGCCCGGGAGCGTAGACCGAGGTGTAGTACGGCAGGGAGACGTCGGTGCTCAGGCGGAGCAGTCCTTCCGGAAGATCCGTTTCGTAGGGGTAGTTCCTCCATTCCGGGTCGAGGTCCACGGGGCGTTCCTCGACGGGTGTGCCGGCGGGAATGTGAAGTGCGCTGCCCAGGTTTTCCACCCCGATGCGGTCGGGGTCGGGGTCGGCGAACAGCAGGAGATGGCCGTCGGCGGGCAGGCCGAGGTCGGTCGCTCCTGCGGGCAGCGCGGCAAGGTCGATGGTGGCGGCGAGCTTGCACCACGGGTCGGGCGCGTCCGCGGGAAGCATGAGGGGCCCGCCGAGCCGGCCCACCACCGGCCCGTCCACCCTGGTGCCCAGAAAGGCGCAGGGGCGGGCGGTGGCCACCCACCGTGCGATGTCGTCCGGGGGGATGCCCTCTGCGAGGGCCCTCTCACGGAACCCATTCAGTGTGTTCAGGTTTTCGGGGGACATGAGGAGTCTCCTTGCGGCCAGGTTGGTTCGACGGGAGGCATCGCGCCGGGTGAGGGGCGGATCGTGGACGGTCAGCAGTGCAGCGTGACGGTCACGCCTCGTGCCCTGAGTTCGGTCACCACGGGGTCGGGGACACCCGACGGTGAGGTCGCGATCCGTTCGGCCAGGTGGACATGTGCCAGCGCCGGCATGCCGAGCAGGGGCCGGAGGTCCGTCAGGGACCGGCAGTGGCGCAGGTCGAGTTCTGCGAGGCGGGGTGAAGCGGTGAACAGGGTGATGTCCTTCAACGCGGCCCAGTACGGGCCGGCCACGCTGAGTGAGTTGAGCCGTTCCACCGGTATGCCCTCGACCGAGGGGCAGTCGTTCAGGGAACGGAGGGTCAGTTCACGTAAGCCGGAGCAGTCCTGGAGGGCCCTGAGCGATTCCAGGTCCTCCATGTACAGCAGGGTCAACGTGGTCAGCGGAGATCCGGACAGGTCACCGAGGTCGCGGACGGCGGAGCCGTTGATCATCAGCGTGCGCAGCGCGGGCAGACGGCCGAGGCCCTTGAGGTCGGCCAGCGCGGAGCAACTGGTGAAAGTCAACTCCCGCAACGCCGGCAGCTCGCCCAGCCCTTCCGTGGTGCGCAGTACCGGGCTGCCGTGGATGCCGAGCTTCGTCAGCCGGGGGTGACCGTCCAGCCCTTCGAGCGTCGTCAGCTCGTTGCAGTTGTCGAGTTTGATGGACTGGAGTCGAGGGAGAGCCGCGAAGGGCGACAGGTCGCGGAGGTGGTCGCCGCTCAGCTGGAGGTGGGCGAGGTTCGGCAGCCCGGTGAGTCCCTCCAGGTCCGTGAGAGACCCGCAGGAGCGGAGATCCAGGGATTCCAGAGCGGCGAGCGCCCCGCTGAACGGACGGAGGGAGCGCACCTCGGTGTAACTCAGCCTCAGCTGACGCAGACTGCTGAGGTTCAGCAAGGGCTCGAAGTTCTCGGCGGCGCCGCACCGGCTCAGATCGAGGCGGGTGAGCCGGGAAAGACGGCCGATCGGGGTGAGGTCCTCCACTCTCGTGCAGCCACCGAGATCGAGGTCCGTGAGGCCGGTGAGTTCACCGACCTCGGTCAGGTCGGTGAGCCCGTCACACTGATAGAGATCCAGCTTCTCGAGCATCGTGAGATGCCGCAGACCGTGCAGGGAAGAGGCGTACGGCAGCCTCAGCTCCGTCCTGCCCTCCTGACGGAACGCCGGAGCGAGCAGGTGCTCGGCGAAGGCGTCCGGGTCAGGGTGCGTCCTCCACATGCGGACGAGGAACTTGGACGCGTACGGGTCCAGAGGGGTGAACCGGGCAGCGAGTTTCAGGGCATGCCCACCGTCACCCGGCGCGGACAGGGAAACCAGTTTCCTGACGGCCTTGCGCGCGCGGTACGCCGGAGCATCCAAGTTCTCGCAGAAGCCGAACGGATCTCCGTCGGCGATCGCCCACAACCGGAGCAGTTCCCCGGTGGAGCAGTCGGACATGCCGCTGTACCGCACGGCCAGCTCCAGCGCCTCGTTGCCGCTGCCGGACGCTGCCAGCAGCATGAGTTCCCTGACCGCCTCACCCGCCTCGGCAGGACTCGCGGTTTCCAGAAGCACCTGTAACTGCCTTGTTGGCACTGCCGTGTTGTCGTCCTGTGTGTCGTCGGTGGGCACGCCGGGGGGAGTCGGTTGTGGCATGGGAGGACTCTAGGGGCCAGGTGTGACATTAAGCTTCCTCTTGATCGCGGGCACCTGGAAACTGGGGTCCTGAGGTTCCAGAGGAAGCAGCACCCGGTGGGAAGCACGTACACGAAGCGGTGCACCGAAAAGTTCAAGCGGGACGCGATCGCGCCCGTCGATTCCTCGGGCAGGACGCACCGCCGTCGCCCGGGAACCCGGCATCAGCTTCGAGTCCCTGCACGGCTGGTACCGGCGGGTGGACCGTAAACACGTCGCCCGTGCGATGCGTGAGCGCGGTATCCGCGGCGTCACCCGGCGCAGGCGGTGTTCGCTGACCCGGCCTGTACGACGACCAAGCACGTCCCGGACCTGATCGGCCGTGGCCTCCATGCCCAGCACCTCGGGACCAAGCTGGTCTGCGGCATCGCCTATCCGCCCACCGCAGAGGGCCGGCTCCACCTCACCTGCCGGCTGAACCCGGCCGCCCACGAGGTCGTCGGCTACGCCATGACCGACCACCGCCGCGCCGGACTCGTCGTCGACACTCTCGACATGGCCCACGACCGGGACGGTCTGGAGCCCGGCTGCACCGCTACCTGGACCTGCGGCAGCGGGCCGTCCCCGGCCTGGCCCGGGCCGCTGTTCGTCGATGCCTCCTCTCCCCCATGTCCGGGAGGGGTGGCGTCACGGTGTGTGGTCAGCCACGGCGCGGAACAGGGCACGGCGGGGCCTGGACGGCTCCTGGCCGTGGCTGCTCTCCGGAACCGGCTGTGCGGGGCTCACCGGGGTGCGGGCCGTACAGGGCGCGGCCGTCGGGCCATAGGGAGAGCTCGGTGGTCAGGGCGACGCCGTCGTCGACCTCCTCGGTCCGCCACCCGTGGATGTCCAGCAGCAGGCCGTCCATTCGTCACGGTCCTCTCCGCCCGGCCCGGTATGGAGGCCGTGGACGGCCGGGAGGCGATCCGGAGTGCGCGGGAGCTGAAGCCGGACGTCGTCATGGACCTCCGCATGCCCTTGCTCGTCGGAATCGAGGCCACCTGCCGCCTGACGGGGCCCGACTCCGCCTTCCCGTCAGGTTCCTCGTGGTGCCGACCTTCAACGTCAACGAGTCGTGTACGAGGCGCCCTGGGCGTCGGCGCCAGCGGCTTTCTGGTGAAGGACGCCCCACCGCCCGAACTGATCAACGCGGTACGCGTCGTCGCCTGCGGCGAGTCCCTCCTGGCCTCCCGCCATCACCCGCACTCTGATCGGCCGCTTCGCCGAACGCGTACGCCCCTCCGCCGCCCCGCGTCCCCCGGTCATGCCCCTTCTTGTGGTGTAGGCGATCAGTCGTCTGATGCGGTCGGCAGGACGATCGCGTCGTCGGGGTAGAGGGCGTCCATGCTCTCGTTGGAGAGGTA
>NZ_JBEORT010000102.1:16487-26101 GCF_040302425.1 Streptomyces sp. NPDC126497 | reverse complement strand
CCCTCCCGTGCGCCGGAACGCCGGCCCGGGCCCCCGTCCGCGGCCCGGCGGCTGCCCGACCCGCGGCTCACCGGGCTGGGCTCGGGCCTGTTCTGCGGGCTGGCGATGCTCGTCCTGGGCCTGCTGGCCGACGTGCTGTTCGGGGCGTCGCAGACCGCGTACGGCGTGCTCTTCCTGCCGGTGTGCGTGCTGACCGCGCTGTGGGTGCGCGAGGGGGACCTGCTGGTCGCGCCCGTGGTGGCGCCGATCGCCTTCGCCGTGGGGCTGCTCCCGCTCGCCGACCAGGGTGGCGGCGGCGTGGCGGGCCTGGTGACGGGCCTCGCCACCCAGGCCGGGTGGCTCTACGGCGGGACGCTGGCCGCGGGCCTGACCGTGCTCGTCCGCAGGACGCGCCGGGTCCGCGCGGCCAACCGGCGCGCCGGGCGGGACCGTCCCACCCGGCCGTGAGCCCTACGCGCCCGTCGCCGCCCGCATCGCCGCGCCCACGATGCCCGCGTTGTTCTGGAGCTGGGCCGGGACGATCTCCGCCCTGATGCCCCGGATGCGGTCCAGGAACTTGTGGGACTTGCGGCTGACGCCGCCGCCGATGATGAACAGCTCGGGCGAGAACAGCATCTCCACGTGGGCCAGGTACTTCTGCACCCGGTGCGCCCAGTCCTCCCACGACAGGTCGTGGTCCTCCCGGGCCTTGCTGGAGGCCCGCTTCTCCGCGTCGTGGCCGTCCAGCTCGAGATGGCCCAGCTCGGTGCTGGGAACGAGGACGCCGTCCACGAACACCGCGCTGCCGATGCCGGTGCCGAAGGTCAGCAGGATCACCGTGCCCCTGCGGTGGCGTCCGGCGCCGAAGTGCATCTCGGCGACGCCGGCCGCGTCCGCGTCGTTCACCACCGTCACCGGCAGGCCGCCCAGGCGGTCGCCGAGCAGCACGCGCGCGTCGGTGTCGATCCACCTCTTGTCGACGTTGGCCGCCGTACGGATCGTGGTGCCGCCGGTGACGACGCCGGGGAAGGTGACCCCGACCGGGCCGGTCCAGCCGAAGTGGTCGACGACCTGCTTCACGCCGTCGGCCACCGCGTCGGGGGTGGCCGGGTGCGGGGTGAGGACCTTGTGGCGCTCCCGCGCCAGGTCCCCCTTGTCCAGGTCGACCGGGGCACCCTTGATCCCGGAACCGCCGATGTCCACACCGAAGATCTGCATGGCCCCACGTTACGACGTACGACGCAACGTCACGGTCCCGGCCTCCGCGGCCGTCACGCCCGCTCCGCCGTCACCGCGCGGCGTCCGCCCCCGAGCCGCCGCGCTCGGCCACCAGGGCCGCCGCCTCCTCGCGCAGGTCGCGGCGGAGCTCCTTGGGCAGCGAGAAGGTGATGGACTCCTCGGCGGCCTTGACGATCTCGACGTCCTCGAAACCGCGCTCCGCCAGCCAGGCGAGCACCTGCTCGACCAGGACCTCCGGCACCGAGGCGCCCGAGGTGACGCCGACCGTGGTCACGCCCTCCAGCCAGGCCCCGTCGATCTCGTCGGCGAAGTCCACCAGGTACGCCGCGCGGGCGCCGGCCAGCTTGGCGACCTCCACCAGCCGCTTGGAGTTGGAGGAGTTGCGCGAGCCGACCACGATCACCAGGTCCGCCTCGGCGCCCATCTGCTTGACCGCGAGCTGGCGGTTCTGCGTGGCGTAGCAGATGTCGTCGCTGGGCGGGGAGATGAGCTGGGGGAACTTCTCCTTGAGGGCGTCGACGGTCTCCATGGTCTCGTCGACGGACAGGGTGGTCTGGGAGAGCCAGACGACCTTGGAGGGGTCGCGGACCTCGACCTTCGCGACGTCACCCGGCCCGTCGACGAGCTGGATGTGGTCGGGGGCCTCACCGGAGGTGCCGATGACCTCCTCGTGGCCCTCGTGGCCGATCAGGAGGATGTCGTAGTCGTCGTTCGCGAAGCGGACGGCTTCCTTGTGGACCTTGGTGACCAGCGGGCAGGTGGCGTCGATGGTGGCGAGCCGGCCGCGCGCGGCCTCCTCGTGGACGACCGGGGCCACGCCGTGCGCGGAGAACATGACGATGTTGCCCGGGGGGACCTCCTCCGTCCGTTCGACGAAGATCGCGCCCTTCTTCTCCAGGGTCTGCACGACGTATTTGTTGTGCACGATCTCGTGCCGGACGTAGACGGGGGCCCCGTACTGCTCCAGGGCCTTCTCGACGGCGATCACGGCGCGGTCCACACCCGCGCAGTAACCACGGGGGGCGGCGAGCAGGACACGGCGGCCAGGAGAAGCGGTCATGCGTCCCATCGTAAGGCCGCGTCCCGGGGCCCGGTCACGGTGCGTTGTCGGTGGGGCGCACTACTCTCGCGGCATGGCTCTCAACACGTCTGCGGAAGCGCCGCTGCCCGTCGGTGAGGTGTCGCGGCTGATCGGGGGGTGGATCGACCGGCTCGGCGCGGTGTGGGTCGAGGGGCAGATCACCCAGCTGTCGCGGCGGCCGGGCGCCGGGGTGGTGTTCCTGACGCTGCGCGACCCGTCGCACGACGTCTCGGTGGGCGTGACCTGTTACCGGCAGGTGTTCGACGCCGTCGCGGACGTGGTGGGCGAGGGCGCGCGGGTGGTGGTGCACTGCAAGCCGGAGTGGTACGCGCCGCGCGGGCAGCTGTCGCTCCGGGCCGCCGAGATCAGGCCGGTGGGGGTCGGGGAGCTGCTGGCGCGCCTCGAGCAGCTGAAGAAGTCGCTCGCGCGGGAGGGCCTGTTCGCGCCGGAGCGGAAGAAGCCGCTGCCGTTCCTGCCGCGGCTGGTCGGGCTGGTGTGCGGGCGCGCCTCGGCGGCCGAGCGGGACGTGCTGGAGAACGCGCGGCTGCGGTGGCCCGCCGTCCGCTTCGAGGTGCGCAACGTGCCCGTGCAGGGGGTGCACGCGGTGCCGCAGGTCGTCCAGGCCGTGAAGGAGCTGGACGCGGCCGACGAGGTGGACGTGATCATCGTGGCGCGGGGCGGCGGCAGCGTGGAGGACCTGCTGCCGTTCTCCGACGAACAGCTGGTACGGGCGGTGGCGGCGTGCCGGACGCCGGTCGTCTCGGCGATCGGGCACGAGCCGGACAACCCGCTGCTCGACCACGTGGCCGACCTGCGCGCCTCCACGCCGACCGACGCGGCCAAGAAGGTGGTGCCGGACGTGGGCGAGGAGCACGAGCGGGTGCGGCTGCTGCGCGACCGCGCGCGGCGCTCGGTCCGGGCGCTGCTGGACCGGGAGGAGCGCGGGCTGGCGCACGCGCTGGCCCGGCCCTCGCTGCAGGATCCGCACCGGATGGTCGACGCCCGGGCCGAGGAGGTGACGGCGCTGCTGGAGCGGAGCCGGCGCAGCCTGCGGTACCAGCTGGACCGGGCCGACTCCGAGCTGACCCACACGCACGCGCGCGTGGTGGCCCTGTCCCCCGCCGCGACGCTGAAGCGCGGGTACGCCGTGCTCCAGCGGGCGGACGGGCAGGCGGTGCGGGATCCGGCCGAGGTGGAGTCCGGCGAGGCCTTGCGGGCACGGGTGTCCGAGGGCGAGTTCACTGTCCGAGTCGACGCATAGGGTGGACGGATGACCGGCAAGACGGAGCAGACGACGACGGCGGCGGCCGAGGCGCTCGGGTACGAGCAGGCACGGGACGAGCTGATCGAGGTCGTACGACGGCTGGAGGCGGGCGGCACGACGCTGGAGGAGTCCCTCGCGCTCTGGGAGCGGGGCGAGGAGCTGGCGGGGGTGTGCCGGCGCCGGCTGGACGGGGCGCGGGCCCGGCTGGACGCGGCGCTCGCGGAGGAGGCCGGTGCGGAGGAGGCCGGTGCGGAGGAGGCCGGGGAGACCGGTCAGTGAAGTGGATCACCGGATCCCCGGTTTAATTGAACCTTGAACTTCAAGGGCGTACGGTCGGTCCGTCCACCGGCCCGCGTCCCGTGCACACGAACGCGGGCCGACGCACCCCCGAGAAGGTTCACGCATGTCTCTCGCCCTTGACCCCGCCGCCCAGGACCTGCTGTTCCGCGAGGCGCGCACCGCCAACACGTTCACCGACGAGCCGGTGACCGACGAGCAGGTGCGGGCGATCTACGACCTGGTCAAGTACGGCCCCACGTCCATGAACCAGTCGCCCCTGCACATCACGCTGGTCCGCTCCCCCGAGGCCCGCGAGCGTCTCGTCCGGCACATGGCCGAGGGCAACCGGACGAAGACGGCCTCCGCCCCGCTGGTCGCGATCCTCTCCGCGGACAACGAGTTCCACGAGGAGATGCCGCACCTCTTCCCGCACTTCCCGCAGGCCAAGGACGCCGTCTTCGGCGAGCGCCCGGTGCGGGAGGGCTCCGCCGCGCTGAACGCCACCCTCCAGGCCGCGTACTTCATCATCGGCGTCCGCGCCGCCGGCCTGGCCGCCGGGCCGATGACCGGCCTCGACCTCGAGGGCGTCCGCAAGGAGTTCCTGGACGACGACCACACCCCGCTGATGGTCGTCAACATCGGCCGCCCCGGACCGGACGCGTGGTTCCCGCGCTCCCCGCGCCTGGAGTACGAGCAGGTCGTCACGACCGTCTGAGCACCGGCTCGACGCCCGAGGGCCCCGTCGGACCGGCCGGTCCGACGGGGCCCTCGCGCACTCCGCTCACTCGGTGCGCAGCGCCTCGGCCATCTTCGTCAGCTGGCCGAACGACCCCGTGCCGGTGACCACGGTGGTCGAGCCCTCGGTGCCCTCCAGCACCAGCGCGTCGTAGTGGTCGCCCTCGTAGCGCGTCCAGGTCGCGCCGTCGATCCGCTGCGTGGTCCCCGTCTCCACGGCGCCCTGCGTCGCGTCCTCGATGAACACCGACCGCTTGCCCGCGGACTGCTCGACCGCCACGTACTCCCCGTCGGGCGCGTGGAAGCCGAGGTGCCAGGCCTCGGACTCGGCGCCCCGGTAGCGGACGGAGGTGGGCTTCCACTCCTTCGACAGGCCCTCCGGCGCGGCCACGGGGTAGGAGGCGGCCCGGCGGGCCGTGAGCAGGTCGACCCGGTAGTCGACCCGCTTGATGTCGGGTTCGCCGTCCTCGTGCGGGATGAACAGCCAGACCACTCCCGCGACGAGCATGATGAACGCCAGGGAAAGGATCATGTCCCGGGCCGTTTTCTGCATGCTGCTCGTTCCTGCCACGCCCCCTATCGTCGCAGGTGCCCGGTGCGCTCATCCGTGGGGGCCCCTGCTCATTCTGTCGGACTGGCGATAGAGTCGTGCCCACACCCTCATCCGGCCGTCGTCGTACAGAAAGGTGCGCTCCGATGACCGAACACCACCACCTGCCGTCCGAGCTCGATGTCCCGTCCGAGGCCCCCGACCGCAACCTCGCCCTGGAGCTCGTACGGGTGACCGAGGCCGCGGCCATGGCCGCCGGCCGCTGGGTAGGGCGCGGTGACAAGAACGGCGCCGACGGTGCCGCGGTGCGCGCCATGCGCACCCTCGTCTCCACCGTCTCGATGAACGGCGTCGTCGTCATCGGCGAGGGTGAGAAGGACGAGGCCCCGATGCTCTTCAACGGGGAGCGCGTGGGCGACGGGACCGGCCCGGAGTGCGACATCGCCGTCGACCCGATCGACGGCACGACCCTGACCGCCAAGGGCATGACGAACGCCATCGCGGTGCTGGCCGCCGCCGAGCGCGGCTCGATGTTCGACCCGTCGGCCGTGTTCTACATGGACAAGCTGGTCACCGGCCCGGAGGCCGCCGACTTCGTCGACATCAACGCGCCGGTGAACGTGAACATCCGCCGGGTCGCCAAGGCCAAGCGGGTCACCCCCGAGGACGTCACCGTGGTGATCCTCGACCGGCCGCGGCACGAGGGCATCATCAAGGAGATCCGGGAGACCGGGGCGCGCATCAAGCTGATCTCCGACGGCGACGTGGCCGGCTCGATCCTGGCGCTGCGCGAGGGCACCGGCATCGACCTGCTGCTCGGCGTCGGCGGCACCCCCGAGGGCATCATCTCCGCCTGTGCCGTGAAGTGCCTGGGCGGCACGATCCAGGGCAAGCTGTGGCCCAAGGACGACGAGGAGCGGCAGCGGGCGGTCGACGCGGGGCACGACCTGAACCGGGTGCTGACCACGGAGGACCTGGTCACCGGGGACAACGTGTTCTTCGTGGCGACGGGCATCACGGACGGCGAGCTGCTGCGCGGGGTGCGGTACCGGTCGGAGACGGCCACGACCGACTCCATCGTGATGCGGTCGAAGTCCGGGACGGTGCGGAGGATCGACTCCGAGCACCGGCTGAGCAAGCTGCGGGCCTACAGCGCGATCGACTTCGACCGGGCCAAGTGAAACGTCACTTCGGTCCGGGGCCCGAGGCGCACGGCGTGCGGGTGGGTCACGGGTGCGCGGTGCCTGCGGCGCGCGAGCGGGTGCGCGGGGGCCGCTCGCGCCCACGCGGCGGAGCCGCACGTGTCACAGCCCCGCGCCCCTGAGGCGAGACCGGACCCGGCGCGGGAAGGGTGCCCCCTGTGCGGAGGGGGTGCCCTTTCTCCTTGCGGGCGTGCGCGTCAGCCCGCTGCCGCGATGCGGCCCGGGCGGGAGGCCTTCTTCAGTTCCATCTCGCGGCGCCTGCGGCGGGCGAGGACCACACGGCGTTCGGCGGCGGTGAGGCCGCCCCAGACGCCGTAGGGCTCGGGCTGGAGCAGGGCGTGCTCGCGGCACTCGACCATGACCGGACAGCGGGCGCAGACGCGCTTGGCCGCCTCCTCACGGGAGAGCCGGGCGGCGGTGGGTTCCTTCGAGGGTGCGAAGAACAGCCCCGCCTCGTCGCGCCGGCACACCGCCTCGGTGTGCCAGGGGGCGTCCTGGTCCCTGTCCCGCGTCACCGCTCGCCGAGCCGGGACGGCGGCTATCTGCAGGGACGAATGCGGCGGTTGCGGCACGGTCTACTCCTGACGACGGCTTCGCGAGCGAGACACGATGCAGCAAGGCTTACCCGTTGTGCGCGCGCCTATGCACTGGGTTCCGAACGGCCCGACGGCCCGTCAGTGACCCAGGTGTCTGCGCACGCTCCTGTCGACCTTGCGCTGCACCCTGTCGAGGATGTCCGCCACGAGCCTGCCGCGCCGGGGCCGCGCCTCGACGGAGCCCAGCACCGCCCAGCCGTCGACGTAGACCACCGGGGCCTCGTCGTCGGCCGCGTCGAGCGTGTCCACCTCGAAGGAGCCGAGCACGCCGCCGCCCATGCCGCGCAGCGACACGTTCTCCGGGACCCGGACCTCGACGCTGCCGAAGACGGAGAACGCCTTGACCATGACCTGCTGGTGGTCGAACAGCGCCTCGCTGAGGTCGATCTCGACGCTGCCGAAGACCGCGTACGCGTGGATGCGGCGGCCGGCCCGCCACCGCCCCTTGCGGGTGGCGGCGCCGAACACCGCGACCACGTTGTCGTCGGGGTCCACCGGTATCGCGCCGGCGGCGGGGCGGCTGGGGGCGGAGCCGTGTGCCGCGCGCCGCCGGTGGGCCGCCGGCAGGTCCCGGACGAACGCGTCCAGCTCCCCGACCGTCTTGGCGGCCAGCACGCCCTCGACGCGCTCCGCGTGCTCGTCGGCGGTGAGCCGGCCCTCGGCGAGGGCCTCGCGCAGGAGGTCGGCGATACGGTCCCGGTCGGCGTCGGAGGCGCGCAGCTCGGCCGTCCGCGGCGCCGTGTCCGGCTGCTGGGCGTGCTTCTGGAGGTCCACGACGGCAGCGTACCCAAACGCGATAGATCGCGACTACCCCCTGGCGGGACCGACTGAGGACAACCTCACAGGTTCGCCGCCGACGGCAGGTCCTACGCTGGTGACCGCCCGCCGACGGAGGCGGGCGGTCTTCTGTCGAGTGAGGAATGGGCGAGATGCCTGAGTTCGAGTACGCGGATCTGCTCCCCATGGGAGAGGACACCACCCCCTACCGGCTGGTGACCTCCGAAGGTGTCTCCACCTTCGAGGCCGGCGGACGGACGTTCCTCAAGGTGGAGCCGGAGGCGTTGCGCAAGCTCGCCGAGGAGGCCGTCCACGACATCCAGCACTACCTGCGCCCGGCCCACCTGGCGCAGCTGCGCCGCATCATCGACGACCCCGAGGCGTCGGGCAACGACAAGTTCGTCGCCCTGGACCTGCTGAAGAACGCGAACATCGCGGCGGCCGGCGTGCTGCCGATGTGCCAGGACACCGGCACGGCGATCGTCATGGGCAAGCGCGGGCAGAACGTGCTGACCGAGGGCCGTGACGAGGAGGCCCTGTCCCGGGGCATCTACGACGCCTACAGGAACCTGAACCTGCGCTACTCGCAGATGGCCCCGCTCACCATGTGGGAGGAGAAGAACACCGGCTCCAACCTCCCGGCGCAGATCGAGCTGTACGCGACGGACGGCGACGCCTACAAGTTCCTGTTCATGGCCAAGGGCGGCGGCTCGGCCAACAAGAGCTTCCTGTACCAGGAGACCAAGGCCGTGCTGAACGAGGCCTCCATGATGAAGTTCCTGGAGGAGAAGATCCGTTCGCTGGGCACGGCCGCCTGCCCGCCGTACCACCTGGCGATCGTCGTCGGCGGCACGTCGGCCGAGTACGCGCTGAAGACCGCGAAGTACGCCTCCGCGCACTACCTGGACGAGATCCCCTCCGAGGGCTCGGAGCTCGGGCACGGCTTCCGGGACAAGGAGCTGGAGGAGAAGGTCTTCGAGCTGACGCAGAAGATCGGCATCGGGGCGCAGTTCGGCGGCAAGTACTTCTGCCACGACGTGCGGGTGGTCCGGCTGCCCCGGCACGGGGCGTCCTGCCCGGTCGCCATCGCGGTGTCCTGCTCGGCGGACCGGCAGGCCGTCGCGAAGATCACGGCCGAGGGCGTGTTCCTGGAGCAGCTGGAGACGGATCCGGCGCGGTTCCTGCCGGAGACGACCG
This sequence comes from Streptomyces sp. NPDC126497, assembly GCF_040302425.1. Classification (NCBI taxonomy): domain Bacteria; kingdom Bacillati; phylum Actinomycetota; class Actinomycetes; order Kitasatosporales; family Streptomycetaceae; genus Streptomyces; species Streptomyces sp. NPDC126497. The sequence continues at coordinate 17,202 of NZ_JBEORT010000102.1, read as the reverse complement.
ACGAGCAGCTCGAGGAGTCGGGCGAGGTCGTCAGGATCGACCTGAACCAGCCGATGGACGACATCCTCGCCGAGCTGACCCGGCACCCGGTCAAGACCCGGCTGTCCCTGACCGGCCCGCTGGTCGTGGCGCGCGACATCGCGCACGCCAAGATCAAGGAGCGGCTGGACGCGGGCGAGGAGATGCCGCAGTACCTCAAGGACCACCCGGTGTACTACGCGGGTCCCGCGAAGACGCCGGAGGGGTACGCCTCGGGATCCTTCGGGCCGACGACGGCCGGGCGCATGGACTCGTACGTGGAGCAGTTCCAGGCGGCCGGCGGCTCGAAGGTGATGCTGGCGAAGGGGAACCGGAGCAAGCAGGTCACGGACGCGTGCGCGGCACACGGGGGGTTCTACCTCGGGTCCATCGGCGGCCCGGCGGCCCGGCTCGCGCAGGACTGCATCAAGAAGGTCGAGGTCGTCGAGTACGAGGAGCTCGGCATGGAGGCGGTGTGGCGGATCGAGGTGGAGGACTTCCCGGCGTTCATCGTCGTCGACGACAAGGGGAACGACTTCTTCCAGGACCCCTCGCCGCAGCAGCCGACGTTCACGTCGATCCCGGTGCGGGGGCCCGGGCTGGCGTAGTTCCGCGACAGGGGGCGGTGGGGGCGGTTCTTCCGCCCCCCCCCCCCCCGCCCCCGGGCCGCCCCCCGGCCCCACCCGCGGGCGCCGAA
>NZ_JBEORT010000102.1:0-16477 GCF_040302425.1 Streptomyces sp. NPDC126497 | reverse complement strand
CCGTTCCCGTGCGCCGGGGGGGGGGGGGCGGGGGGGGGGTTTGTGCCGCGCGGGGGGGGGGGGGGGGGGTTTCCCCCCCCCCCACCGCCCCTTCCCGTTCCCGGCCCCGGGAACCGACCGGCGTCCGCATAGCGGATCCCGTGTGCTTCTTTCGGACAATCAGGCCCCGGTCCCGCCCTTTCCGTTGACTGGCTCAACCAACACTGTGAGTCTTCTCGCCACTCCGACATGCTCATGCCATGTCAATCCTGTGTGGCTCACCCCACAGCCACCTCCCGGAGGAGACAAGGTGAAACGAAGATTCGCCGTGGCGGGCCTCTCGCTCGCTGTCGTGCTCGGCTGCGGCACACTCCCCGCCGCGGCCGCCGGCCCCGCGCCCGCCGCGGACACCGCCGCCGTCGCCGCCGCGCCCGACGTCGACGTGACCAAGGTGAGGGCGCACCTGAGCGAACTCAGTGCCATCGCCGGGCGGAACGGCGGGAACCGCCGGTCCACCACCCAGGGCTACCGCGACTCCGTCGCCTACGTGAAGGGCAGGCTGCAGGCCGCCGGGTACACCGTCACCGAGCAGCCGTGCACCTCCGGCTGCACCAGCGGGGCCGGGCCCAACCTGATCGCCGAGTGGCCGGGGGGCGACGCCACCAACGTGTACATGTTCGGCGCCCACCTCGACGGCGTCTCGGCCGGGCCCGGCATGAACGACAACGGCTCCGGCTCCGCCGCCCTGCTCGAGAACGCCCTGACGCTGGCGCAGCAGAACCCCACCATGCGCAACCGGGTCCGCTTCGCCTGGTGGACCGACGAGGAGCAGGGTCTCAACGGGTCCGACTTCTACGTGCGTTCGCTGTCGTCGACCGAGCGCGCGAAGATCAAGGCGTACTACAACTTCGACATGGTCGCCTCCACCAACGGCGGCTACTTCGTCAACCACATCACCTCCTCGGCCGCCGCGCCGATGAAGGCGTACTGGGACTCGCTGGGCCTGCAGCCGGAGGAGAACACCGAGGGCGCGGGGCGCAGCGACGACTACTCCTTCGAGCAGTACTCCATCCCCACCTCCGGCTACGCGATGGGCGCCAGCGCCCGCAAGACCTCCGCGCAGGCCGCCAAGTGGGGCGGCACGGCGGGCAGGGCGTACGACCCCTGCTACCACTCCTCCTGCGACACCCTCACCAACATCAACACCACCGGCCTCGACCGCGCGTCCGACGGCATCGCGTACACGATCTGGCAGCGGGCCGTGGACACCGGCACCGGCGGCGGCTGCGACACCGCCGGAGCGGTCGCGAACGGCGGGTTCGAGAGCGGCACCTCGCCGTGGACCGGGACCACCGGGGCCATCGGCGCCCACACGGGCCAGTCGCCCCACAGCGGGAGCCGGTTCGCCTGGCTCGCGGGGAACGGGACCACGAGCACCGAGTCGATCAGCCAGACGGTGACCGTGCCGGCCGGGTGCTCCCGGGCGTCGCTGGCCTACTGGCTGCACATCGACACCGACGAGTCCGGCTCGACCGCGTACGACAGGTTCACCGTCAGGGCCGGCGGCACCACGCTCGCCACCCTGTCCAACGTCAACGCCGGCAGCGGCTACGTGCAGCGGTCGGTCGGCCTGTCGGCGTACGCCGGGCAGACGGTGACCCTGACCTTCGCCGCCAGCGAGGACCGCAGCCTGCAGACCAGCTTCCTCCTGGACGACGTCGCCCTCCAGAGCGGCTGACCTCCTCCTCCCCCCACGGGACCGCCGCCCCGCCGCGCACCTCTTGCGGTGGGGCGGCGGCCGTCCGGGAATACGCTCGTCGGACACCGCTGCTGTGCATGCTCGGAGGTACGACGATGACGACCACGGACGACGACCGGCACTACCGCGTCGAGCACGACTCCATGGGGGAGGTGAGGGTACCGGCCGACGCCAAGTGGCGCGCGCAGACCCAGCGCGCCGTGGAGAACTTCCCGGTCTCCGGGCAGCGCCTGGAACGGGCCCACATCGAGGCGCTGGCCCGCATCAAGGGCGCCGCGGCCAAGGTGAACGCCCGGCTCGGGGTGCTGGACGAGGACGTCGCCGGGGCGATCCAGGAGGCGGCGGGCGAGGTCGCCGAGGGCCGGTGGGACGAGCACTTCCCCGTCGACGTGTTCCAGACGGGCTCCGGGACCTCGTCCAACATGAACGCCAACGAGGTCCTCGCCACGCTCGCCACCGAGCGGCTGGGGCGGGACGTGCACCCCAACGACCACGTCAACGCCTCGCAGTCGTCCAACGACGTCTTCCCGTCCTCCCTCCACATCGCCGCGACCGCCGCCGTCACCCGCGACCTGATCCCGGCCCTCGACCACCTCGCCGCGTCCCTGGAGCGCAAGGCCGAGGAGTTCGCCGACGTGGTGAAGTCCGGGCGCACCCATCTGATGGACGCCACTCCGGTGACCCTGGGTCAGGAGTTCGGCGGGTACGCGGCCCAGGTGCGGTACGGGATCGAGCGGCTGAACGCCTCCCTGCCGCGCCTCGCCGAACTGCCGCTGGGCGGGACCGCCGTCGGCACCGGCATCAACACCCCGCCGGGGTTCTCCGCCGCCGTCATCGAGGAGGTGGCCCGCGCGACCGGGCTGCCGCTGACCGAGGCGCGCGACCACTTCGAGGCGCAGGGCGCCCGCGACGGCGTCGTGGAGACCAGCGGACAGCTGCGGACCATCGCCGTCGGACTGACGAAGATCGCCAACGATCTGCGCTGGATGGCGTCGGGACCGCGCACCGGCCTCGCCGAGATCTCCCTGCCCGATCTCCAGCCCGGCTCCTCCATCATGCCCGGCAAGGTCAACCCGGTGATCCCGGAGGCCGTGCTCATGGTGTGCGCGCAGGTCACCGGCAACGACGCCACCGTCGCGGCGGCCGGCGCCTCCGGGAACTTCGAGCTCAACGTCATGCTGCCGGTCATCGCGAAGAACGTCCTGGAGTCGGTGCGGCTGCTCGCAGCCGTCTCCCGGCTGCTCGCCGACCGCACCGTCGACGGGATCGTCGCCCACCGGGAACGGGCCCGGGAGTACGCCGAGTCCTCGCCGTCCGTGGTCACCCCGCTCAACCGGTACATCGGCTACGAGGAGGCCGCCAGGGTCGCCAAGAAGTCCCTGGCCGAGCGGAAGACCATCCGGCAGGTGGTCCTGGAGGGCGGCTACGTCGAGCGCGGCGACCTCACCGTCGAACAGCTCGACGAGGCGCTGGACGTCCTGCGGATGACCCGGCCGTAGGACGCGCGAACCATGACGGGGGACCGCGGCGTCGTAGGGCCGTGACACCTACTATCCGATGGCGGAGGGACGATGCGCGAGGACACGGGCGGGACGGCCGGGCACTGGGCGCCCGGGACACGGATCCTGTGGCGGTACCGGGAGAACGGCGGCGCGCGCATCCACATCGCGCGCCCCGTCACGGTCGTGCGCGACGACCCGGAACTGCTCGCGGTGTGGCTGGCGCCCGGCACCGAGTGCGTGAAGCCGGTGCTCGCCGACGGCACGCCCGTGCACCGGGAGCCGCTCGGCACCCGGTACACCAAGCCGCGCACGGTGCGGCGGGACCACTGGTCCGGCACCGGTGTGCTGAAGCTGGCCCGGCCCGGCGAGCCCTGGTCGGTGTGGCTGTTCTGGGACCCGGGCTGGCGCTTCAAGAACTGGTACGTGAACCTGGAGGAACCGCTGGTCCGCTGGGCCGGCGGGGTGGACTCCGAGGATCACTTCCTGGACATCTCCGTGCACCCGGACCGGAGCTGGTACTGGCGGGACGAGGACGAGTTCGCGCAGGCCCGCCACGACGGCCTGGTGGACTCCGCGCTGGCCGGAAGGGTGCGGGAGGCCGGGCGGGCCGCCGTGGAGGTGATCGGGGCCTGGGGGCCGCCGTTCGGGGACGGATGGGAGAACTGGCGCCCCGACCCGTCGTGGACGGTACCGTCACTGCCACGGGACTGGGACCGCACTCCGATACATGTGTCCTCGTGAGACCCTTGCTGTGCCCCCGGGCAGGAAACGTAGGATCGTCCTCCGCAAGGGTGCGGGGCAGCAACCAGCGGAACACGCACCGTGCTTGACCGATCGTCACCGAGGGGCGGCAGGACGTGAGCGAGGGGTACGGAAACACCGGCACCGGCCGGGAACGGCCGGCCAGGGCCTGTCCGGCGGACCGGGCCGCGGACGCGGGGTCCGGCACGCCCGCCCGCGGCGCCGCCGTCGGGTGCCGGCTCCGCCGCGCCCGGCTCCTGCCCCACCCCCGGCCTCGCCCGGGCGGGAGGGACCTCCGTGCGCGGGGGACCCCCGTCGCGTCGGCGCCCCCCTCCGGTCCGACCCGCCGGACGGGCCCCGGCACAGGAACGACCTCTGACCACGCGGGAAATCCGTTCCGGGGACACGTGTTCCGGGTATCGGAGTTCCGGCGGGACGAACCGCGCGCACGGCGTGCGCCGGACGGATGGACTCGACACGCGTGACGGAGCAGCCGACCTCCTTCGGGCGCCCACAGCCGGGCGCCGACCCCGTGGATCCCCACGGGGCGCTCCTGCGTACCCCGCCACCGGCACAGGTGCCGGGCACCGGGGCCGCCTTACCCGTACAGAGCCGCTCCGGCGGTGAGCCTCCCGCGTCCGGGGCCACGCCCCCGGGGCCGTCCGGGGCCACGTCACCGGGCACGACGACACCCGGCGGCACCGGCCAGGACCCGGCGGCCGGGCCCGGTTCCGAGCACGCCCAGCCGGGTGCCGGACAGGGCGCGGAGCCGGACACCCACCGGCCGCGTCCCGTGCCCGAGGGCATCCCGGTGCAGCCGGCCGCGGACCACGACCGGCCCGTGCGGGTCCCCGACGGCACGGAGCGCCGCACCGGGCAGCCGGCGCACCCCGGGCGGCCCACGCCGATGCGGCGGGACGGGGACCGGCTGCGGTTCGTCGGCGCCGCGACCCGGCGGATCGCCCGCGGCATCGACCTGGACGAGATCGTGATGGGGCTGTGCCGGGCCACCGTGCCCACCTTCTCCGACGCGATCCTGGTCTACCTGCGCGATCCGCTGCCGGTCGGCGACGAGCGGCCCACCGGGCCGCTGGTGCTGCGGCTGCGCCGCACCGACCGGATCCCGGCCGAGCGGGACACCGAGGGCGGGTTCACCCCGGCCGCCCCGCCGGAGCCGTCCGAACTGGACTCGGTCGGCGCGGAGCTGTGCACGGTGCGGCCCGGCAGCGCGCTCGCCGAGGTGCTGCGCGGGGTGCGGCCGGTGTTCACGGACGCGCCGGCGGCCCGCGCCGCGCTGCCCGAACTCCTCGGCGAGGAGGGCGCGTCGGCCGTGCCGGACGGGCAGCGGGCGATCCTCGCGCCGCTGCGCGGCCGGCGGCGGGTGATCGGCGCGGCGCTGTTCCTGCGCCGCCCGGAGCGCATCCCGTTCGAGGCCGACGACCTGCTGGTCGCCGCGCAGCTCGCCACGCACAGCGCCCTCGGCATCGACAAGGCGGTGCTGTACGGGCGGGAGGCGTACATCGCGGACGAGCTGCAGCGCACGATGCTGCCGGAGAACCTGCCGCGCTGCACCGGGGTGCGGCTGGCGTCCCGGTACCTGCCGGCCGCGGAGACCGCGCGGGTCGGCGGCGACTGGTACGACGCCATCCCGCTGCCCGGCAGCCGGGTCGCGCTGGTGGTCGGCGACGTCATGGGGCACTCCATGACGTCGGCGGCGATCATGGGCCAGCTGCGCACCACCGCGCAGACCCTGGCCGGACTCGACCTGCCCCCGCAGGAGGTGCTGCACCACCTCGACGAGCAGGCGCAGCGGCTCGGCGTGGACCGCATGGCGACCTGCCTGTACGCGGTGTACGACCCGGTGGCGCACCGCATCACCATCGCCAACGCCGGCCACCCGCCGCCCGTCCTGCTGGAGCTGGGCGGCCGGGCCGAGGTGCTGCGGGTGCCCGCGGGCGCCCCGATCGGCGTGGGCGGGGTGGACTTCGAGGCCGTGGAGCTGGACGCGCCCGCCGGGGCGACCCTGCTGCTCTACACCGACGGCCTGGTGGAGTCCCGGCTGCGGGACGTGTGGACCGGCATCGAGCAGTTGCGGGAGAAGCTCGCCGCGACCGCGCAGCTGACCGGCCCGGACCATCCGCCGCCGCTGGAGGCGCTGTGCGACGAGGTGCTCGACATGCTCGGCCCGGGCGACCGGGACGACGACATCGCGCTGCTCGCCGCCCGCTTCGACGGGATCGCGCCGAGCGACGTGGCGTACTGGTTCCTGGAGCCGGAGGACGCGGCCCCCGGCCGGGCCCGCCGGCTGGCCCGCAAGGCCCTGTCCCGCTGGGGCATGGAGGAGCTGAGCGACTCCGTCGAGCTGCTGGTCAGCGAGGTGGTGACGAACGCCGTGCGGTACGCCACGCGGCCGGTCACGCTGCGGCTGCTGCGCACCGACGTGCTGCGCTGCGAGGTCGGTGACGACGTGCCCCAGCTGCCGCGGCTGCGGCAGGCGCGGGCCACGGACGAGGGCGGGCGCGGGCTGTACCTGGTGAACCGGCTGGCCCGGCGCTGGGGCGCGACCCGGCTGAGCACGGGCAAGGTGGTGTGGTTCGAGCTGAACCACGGCTGAGCCGCCGCACGACGTGACGCGAGGGGCGCCCGGTGCCGTCACCGGGCGCCCCTCGCGTTCTCCGTCTACTGCGCCTCCTCGCCCTCCGGGTCGTCCGGGCCCCCCGGGAGCTCGAACGTCGGCGGTGCGGAGGTGGTCGGGTCGGCAGGCGGCTCCGACGTCGGCGGCCGGCTGCTCGGTGGCGCGGACGTCGGCGGCTCGGAGGTCTCCGGCGGCGCCTCGGTGGTCGGTTCCTCGCTCGTCGGCTCGTCGCTCGGCGTCTTCGACGGCGACTGCGAGACCGACGGCGAGCTGCTCGGCTTCCTCACCGCGTTGCCCTGCTTGGTGTCCAGGTCGAACTCGGTGACCTCGTCCATGACGCCGAAGGTGTACGCGGACCAGATCTCCGCCGGGGGGCCACCGCCGTTGACGCGGTAGTCGACGCCGGCCGCCCGGTACATCGGGACCTGCTCGCCGTTCTTCGGGTCCTCGCCGAACAGGCCGACCGAGGTGACCAGCCGGGGGGTGAAGCCGGTGAACCAGGCCGACTTGTTGTTGTCGGACGTACCGGTCTTGCCGGCGACCTGCTGGCCGTCGCGCAGCGGGTTGTCCCGCACGGAAGCCTGGGCCGTGCCGTCGTCGACCACGCCGGTGAGCACGGAGGTCACCGTGTCGGCGGCCTCGCGGCTGATGACCTGCTCGCCGATCGGGTCGGGGAACTCGACCGCGCGGTCCTTGTGCTCGACCGACTTCACGATCGCCGGGGTGACCTTCTTGCCGTGGTTGTCGAGGGTGGCGTAGACGCCGGCCATCTCCAGCGGGCTCGCGCCCATGGTGCCCAGGGTCTGCGCGGGCAGGGGGGCCATGCCCTCGGTCTCCATGCCGAGTTCGCCCGCGGTCTCGACCACCTCGGACATGCCGACGTCGATGCCCATCTGTGCGAAGACCGAGTTGACGGACTTGTTCATCGCCTCCTGGACGGTGATGTCGCCGTAGTTCCGGTCGTCCTCGTTGGGCGGCGCGAAGCCGACCTCCTTGCCGCCGTCCACCACGGGGCGCTCGCTGGTGCCGTCGTAGAGGGTGTTCGCCGTGATCGGCACGCCGTCCTGCGTCTCGGCGTCCCGGTCCACGGCCGCGGCGAGGATCAGCGGCTTGAAGGTGGAGGCGGGCTGGTAGTCGTCGCGGGTGGCGTTGTTCCGGTAGTGCTTCACGTAGTCCACGCCGCCGTACATCGCCACGACCGCGCCCGTCTTCGGGTCGACGGAGGCTGCTCCGGCCTGGACGGCGGCGTCGACCTTGCGCTCCTCGGGGTCCAGCCTGCTGGTGAGCCGGTCCTTGACCGCCTCCTCCAGCGCCTTCTGCTTCTTCTTGTCGATGTTGAGCGTGACGGTGTAGCCGCCGAGGTCCAGCATGGCCTCGGCCTGCTTCACGTCCTCGGCGGTGCCCTGGGCGACGAGCTGCCGCTTGAGCGCGGTGTTGGCGGCCTCGACCAGGTATCCGGTCTGGCCCTCCATGCCGGGGGCGGCCTTGGGCTCCTCGGGGACCGGGAACTTCATGTCCCGCCGGTCGGCCCGGTCCAGCCACTCCTGCTCGACCATGTTGTCCAGGACGTAGTTCCAGCGTTCCCGGACGAGCTTCCTGCCGGTGTCGCTGGCGATCGCCCAGTCGTACTGGTTCGGCGCCTGGAGCAGCGCGGCGAGGTAGGCGCCCTGCTCGACGGTGAGGTCCTCGGCGTCGACGCGGTAGTAGGCCTGGGCGGCGGCCTGGATGCCGTAGGCGCCGCGGCCGTAGTAGCTGGTGTTGATGTAGCCGGCGAGGATGTACTCCTTGGACTTCTCCCGGTCCAGCTTCAGGGAGATGACCAGTTCCTTCAGCTTGCGGCTGACGGTCTGCTCCTGGGACAGGTAGTAGTTCTTGACGTACTGCTGGGTGATCGTCGAACCGCCCTGCGCGCCCTTGCCGGAGACCGTGTTGAGCAGGCCGCGCGCGGTGCCCTTGAGGTCGACGCCGGAGTCCTTGTAGAAGGACTTGTTCTCGGCGGCGACGAAGGCGCGCTGGACGTCCTTGGGCACCTTCGCCAGGTCGACGATCTCGCGGTTGCGGTCGCCCGTGCGGGCCATGATGCTGCCGTCGCTGTACTTGTAGACGTTGCTCTGCAGCTCGGCGTCGGCGTTCCCCTCGGGGATGTCGATCACCATGTACAGCACGATGAAGGCGCCCATGCCGAGCAGGCAGAGGCCGAAGAACGTGCCGAGGACCTTCTTCCAGGTGAAGAGGCGGCGTATGCCGCTGCGGCCGGCCGAGCCCGACGAACGGCGGCCCTGGGGTGCCGCACGGCGCCCACCGCGCTGTCGTGCGCGTCTTTCTTCCGCTCGTCCCATGCGTCCGTTCCGCTCCGCTTCGTTCGTGTGTGCTCTACCGCCACACCAGTTCGCCGCTCGGGTCAGCTCAGAAAGCTAACACCGGGAGCTATGACAAAGGGCCGCCCTTCCGGCCTTTACGGGCGTGACAATCAGCACCCGCTCCAACGGAACCGACGTCCGAGAGGGGCGCGAGGTTGCCGGAGTGGGGTAATCTGATATCACTTAGCTAGACAGGCGCTAGCCGTTCGGCGGGCGCCCGGAGAAACGGGGGACCACCCATGTCCACACACGACACGCAGGTCACGGCCGACGTGCCGGAGATGCCGGCCCCGCGCGTGCGGGAGTTCGCGGCGCACAGCATCGGCGGCGGTCTCGCGCTGCTGCTCGGCCTCGTCGGCCTGATGGCCGGCGCCGCGCTGATCGTCACCGCCACGGCGGTCGCCGGGACCGGCGTCAAGGCCGTGCTGATCATCGGCGGCGTCCTGGTCGCCGTCGCCGCGTTCCTCGCGATGTGCGGGCTGAACATGGTGGCGCCGGGCGAGGCGCGGGTGGTGCAGCTCTTCGGCCGCTACCGGGGCACGATCCGGCAGGACGGGCTGCGCTGGGTGAACCCCCTCACCTCGCGCCGGAAGATCTCCACGCGGGTGCGCAACCACGAGACCGCCGTCCTGAAGGTGAACGACGCCTACGGCAACCCGATCGAACTGGCCGCGGTCGTGGTGTGGCGGGTGGAGGACACCGCCCAGGCCACCTTCGAGGTGGACGACTACGTCGAGTTCGTCTCCACCCAGACCGAGGCGGCCGTGCGGCACATCGCCATCGAGTACCCCTACGACGCCCACGACGAGGACGGCCTCTCGCTGCGCGGCAACGCCGAGGAGATCACCGAGAAGCTCGCCGTCGAACTGCACGCGCGCGTGGAGGCGGCCGGGGTGCAGATCATCGAGTCCCGGTTCACCCACCTCGCGTACGCTCCGGAGATCGCCTCGGCGATGCTCCAGCGGCAGCAGGCGGGCGCCGTCGTGGCGGCCCGGCAGAAGATCGTGGAGGGTGCCGTGGGCATGGTGGAGTCGGCGCTGGCCCGGATCGCCGAGCAGGACATCGTGGAGCTGGACCCCGAACGGAAGGCGGCGATGGTGTCCAACCTGATGGTGGTGCTGTGCGGTGACCGCTCCGCGCAGCCGGTCCTCAACACCGGGACGCTCTACCAGTGACGACTCCGTCCGGGGGCCCGGCCCCCCAGGGCCGGCCGCAGCGCAAGCAGGTGCTGCTGCGGCTGGACCCGTCGGTGTACGAGGCGCTGGCGCGGTGGGCGAACGACGAGTTGCGCTCCGCCAACGCGCAGATCGAGTTCCTGCTGCGGCGGGCGCTGGCCGAGGCGGGGAGGCTGCCCGGCGACACCGGGCCCCTCCCCCGCCGCGGGCGGCCGCCCGGAGGCTCCGCCCCCAGGCCCCCGTCGGCCTGAACGGCCCCGCCCTCGCCCCCCGAAGGGGGCACTCCCGGACGGGCCGCTCGCGCTCGGCCCCCGGCGGCAGAACCGTGACAATCGCCTTCCACCTGCGCCTCCGTACCCCCCGGCACGACCTGCTCACTCCGTGTATACACACTGCGTATACACCGTGTGTAGAGTGCTCCGCATGTCCATCGGTCACACCCTCCTGGGACTCCTGGAGTCCGGCCCGCGTCACGGTTACGACCTGAAGCGGGCCTTCGACGAGAAGTTCGGTCACGACCGGCCGCTGCACTACGGCCAGGTCTACTCGACGATGTCCCGACTGCTGAAGAACGGGCTCGTCGAAGTCGACGGCATCGAGACCGGCGGCGGTCCCGAGCGCAAGCGGTACGCGATCACCGAGGCCGGCATCACCGATGTCGAGCACTGGCTCGCCACGCCGGAGAAGCCGGAGCCGTACCTCCAGTCGACGCTCTACACCAAGGTCGTCCTCGCCCTGCTCACCAGCCGGGACGCCGCCGACATCCTCGACACCCAGCGCTCGGAGCACCTGCGCGGCATGCGGATCCTCACTGACCGCAAGCGCAAGGGCGACCTCGCCGACCAGCTCATCTGCGACCACGCCCTGTTCCACCTCGAGGCCGACCTGCGCTGGCTGGAACTGACCGCGGCGCGTCTCGACAAGCTCCGTGCGGCGGTGACCCGATGACCGCTCCCGTCCCCGCCGGCTCCCTGCTCACCGCACGGGACCTGCGCAAGGCCTACGGCCCCACCACCGCGCTCGACGGAGCCGGCTTCTCCATCCACCCCGGCGAGGTCGTCGCCGTGATGGGCCCCTCCGGCTCGGGCAAGTCCACACTGCTGCACTGCCTCGCCGGCATCGTCACCCCCGACTCCGGGTCGATCACCTACCACGGGCGCGAGCTGACCGCGATGAACGACTCCGAGCGCAGCGCGCTGCGGCGTTCGGAGTTCGGCTTCGTCTTCCAGTTCGGGCAGCTCGTCCCGGAGCTCACCTGCGTGGAGAACGTCGCCCTGCCGCTGCGGCTGAACGGCACGCCCCGCAAGGAGGCCGAGCGGGCCGCACTGACCTGGATGGAGCGCCTGGAGGTCGGCGACGTCCGCAAGAAGCGCCCCGGCGAGGTCTCCGGCGGTCAGGGGCAGCGGGTCGCCGTGGCCCGGTCGCTGGTCACCGGCCCGCGGGTGCTGTTCGCCGACGAGCCGACCGGCGCGCTGGACTCGCTCAACGGCGAGCGGGTGATGGAGCTGCTCACCGAGGCCGCCCGGTCCACCAACGCCGCCGTCGTCCTGGTCACCCACGAGGCGCGGGTGGCCGCGTACTCCGACCGCGAGGTCGTCGTGCGCGACGGGAAGTCCCGGGACATGGAGCGCGCCGTATGAGTGCGGGCCAGTGGGCGCGGGACCTCGGCATGGGGATGCGGTTCGCCTTCGCCGGCGGACGCGAGGGCTGGATCCGCGCGCTGCTCACCGCCGTCGGCGTCGGCCTGGGCGTGGCGCTGCTGCTGCTCACCACCGCCCTGCCCGGCGCCCTGGCGGAACGGCACCGGCGGGAGGATGCGCGCCTCGACCACGCCTCCGGCCAGGAGATCGAGCACAAGTCCGACCGCACCCTGATCGTCGCGATGACCGACACCGAGTTCGACGACCGCGACGTCCGCGGCCGGCTGCTGGAGCCGGAGGGCGCCGAGGCCCCCCTCCCGCCGGGCCTGCGGGAGTTCCCGGCGCCGGGCGACATGGTCGTCTCCCCCGCGCTCAAGGAGCTGCTGGAGTCCGACGGCGGCGCGCTGCTGCGCGAGCGCATCCCGTACGACCTCGTGGGGACGATCGGTGAGCAGGGGCTGATCGGCTCGCAGGAACTCGCCTACTACGCGGGCGGCGAGAAACTCGCGGAGCGGATCGGCAAGTCCACGGCGACGCGTCTGGAGTCCTTCGGGGACCCCAACCCCACGGAGGAGGAGACGGATCCGGTCCTGGTGCTGCTGGTCCTGGTCGTCTTCGTGGTGCTGCTGATGCCGGTCGCCGTGTTCATCGCCGCGGCGGTGCGGTTCGGCGGCGAACGGCGCGACCGCAGGCTGGCGGCGCTCCGGCTGGTCGGCTCCGACAGTGGCATGACCCGGCGGATCGCCGCGGGCGAGGCGCTCGCCGGGGCACTGCTCGGGCTGGTGTTCGGCACCGGGTTCTTCCTCGCGGGACGTGACCTCGCGTCCTCCTTCGAGGTGCGGGGCATCAGTGTCTTCCCGAGCTATCTGAACCCCTCGCCGCTGCTCGCGCTGCTGGTCGCGGTGGCGGTTCCCACGGCCGCCGTGCTGGTGACCCTGCTCGCGCTGCGCGGGGTGGTCATCGAGCCGCTGGGCGTGGTGCGCACGGCACGGCCCGCCCGCCGCCGGCTGTGGTGGCGGCTGCTGCTGCCGCTCGCCGGGGTCGGGATGCTGTTCCCCATGATGGGCCAGGGCCGGGAGAACGGGGACTTCAACCAGTACCTGGTCACCGGCGGAGTCATCTGCCTGCTCGTCGGGGTCACCGCGCTGCTGCCGTGGATCGTGGAGACGGTCGTCGCCCGGCTCGGCGCGGGCAACGTGTCCTGGCAACTGGCGGTGCGCCGCCTCCAGTTGAGCAGCGGGGCGGCGGCACGGCTGGTCAACGGCATCGCCGTGGCCGTGGCCGGGGCGATCGCGCTCCAGATGCTGTTCACCGGGGTCGAGGACACCTACACCAAGGACACGGGGTACGACGTGTCGACGGCCCAGATGCAGGTGCGCATCCCGGAGGGCGTCGACACCGCCGCGGCCGCCGCCGAGTTCGAGAGGACCGAGGGGGTGCGCAAGGTCTACGCGCTCTCCGAGGCCTACTTCTCGGACCGGCCCTGGGACCAGGATCCCGAGCGCTCCGCGGAGCTGACCGTCGGTGACTGCGCCACCCTGCGCGAGGTGGCGAAGCTGCCCTCGTGCGAGGACGGCGACACGTTCGCGGTCCGGGGCGGCGAGTACGACACCGACACGCCGTCGCTGAGCGTGCCGGGCCAGAAGCTGTACCTGGAGACCACCGGCGAGGACGGCGAGACCGAGAGCATCGTCTGGACCGTGCCGAAGACGCTCCGGCAGGCCGACTCCGTCAAGGACCCGACGGGCACCCTGCGCGGCGGCTTCCTGATGACCCCGGGCGCGCTGACCGCGTCCCTGGGCGAGGCCGTCACCGGGGAGCTGTACCTGTCGGTGGACGACTCGGTGCCCCACGCCCGCGAGTACGTGCGCAACACGGCGTACGCGATCGACCCGCTGTCGGAGCCGATGACCTGGTACTCCACCGAGCGCACCGACCGCTACGAGTCCATCCGCCAGGGCCTGTTCGTCGGCGCCGCCGCCGTGCTGGCGCTGATCGGGGCGAGCCTGCTGGTCTCCCAGCTCGAGCAGTTGCGGGAACGCCGCAAACTGCTGTCCGCCCTGGTCGCCTTCGGCACCCGCCGGCGCACCCTGAGCCTGTCGGTGTTCTGGCAGACGGCGATACCGGTCGGCCTGGGCCTGCTGCTGGCCTCGGTGGTGGGCGTGACCCTGGGCGCGGTGCTGCTGAGGATGACCGCGACACCGGTGGGTGTGGACTGGGCGAGCGTACTGCGGATGACCGGCGTCGGCGCGGGGGTGGTCCTCGCGGTGACCCTGCTGAGCCTGCCCCCGCTGCTGCGCATGATGCGCCCGGACGGCCTGCGCACGGAGTGAACGGCACGGACGGCGGGGAGCGTTCAGCTCCCCACTATCCGTACCGGAAGGTCCCGCATCGCCGCGCGCAGGGCCACCGCCAGTTCCTCGTGCTCCGCCGCCCTCGCCGTGCCCGTGCGCATGGCGAGGGCGATGCGGCGGCTGGGGGCCGGGTCGGTGAAGCAGGCGGTGAGCAGCCGGTTGGAGCGGGCGGTCTCGACCGGGACGGCGGTGCGCGGCAGCAGGGTCACCCCCAGACCGCCCGCGACCAGCTGGACGAGTGTGGCCAGTCCGGCCGCCGTGGTGGTGGCCGGGACGTCGGCCCGCCCGGCCTCCCGGCAGATGTCCAGGGCCTGGTCGCGCAGGCAGTGGCCCTCGTCGAGCAGCAGCAGGTTCAGCTCGCGCAGCACCGCACGGGGTACGCCCTCCCGGCCGCCGAGCCGGTGGCCGAGCGGGGTGACCAGCACGAAGTCCTCGTCGAAGAGCGGGATCTCGCTCACGCCGGGGACGCCCACCGGCACCGCGAGCAGCAGCAGGTCGAGCCGGCCGCCGGCCAGCCCGTCCAGCAGGCTCGTGGTCTGCTCCTCGTGCACCTGGAGGTCGAGGAGCGGATAACGGCCGCGGACCAGCCGCAGGATCGTCGGCAGCAGATAGGGCGCGACGGTCGGGATCACGCCGAGCCGCAGCACCCCGGTGAACGGCGCCCGCAGCGCGTCCGCCTCCTCCATCAGCGCGTCGACCTCCCCGAGCACGGCCTTGGCGCGGACGGCGAGCCGCTCACCGGCCGGGGAGAGCAGCACCTTGCGCGTCGTACGCTCCACCAGGGTGACGCCGAGTGTCTCCTCCAGCGCCGACACGGCGCCCGACAGCGCCGGCTGGCTCATCCCGAGCGCCGCGGCGGCGTCCCGGAAGTGCAGGTGCTCGGCCACTGCGGCGAACGCGCGGAGCTGCGCGAAGCTGGGCTGTCTGCGCCTCTTGCCCACGGCCACTGATAACTACCTCCGATCAACACGACCGAGTGTAGCTATTTCACTAATCAATGCACGGTGTGCCAACATCAACAAGGTCCAACCCACGGGAAATACCCGCAATCCGGGTTTTTCCCCGCTGCAAGGAGAGCCCGTGCTCACTGTCGGTGACAAGTTCCCCGATTTCGAACTGACCGCCTGCGTCTCGCTGGAGAAGGGCAAGGAGTTCGAGACGATCAACCACAAGACCTACGAGGGCAAGTGGAAGATCGTGTTCGCCTGGCCCAAGGACTTCACCTTCGTGTGCCCGACCGAGATCGCGGCCTTCGGCAAGCTGAACGACGAGTTCGCCGACCGCGACGCCCAGATCCTCGGCTTCTCCGGTGACTCGGAGTTCGTCCACCACGCCTGGCGCAAGGACCACGACGACCTGCGCGACCTGCCGTTCCCGATGATGGCGGACTCCAAGCACGAGCTGATGCGCGCCCTGGGCATCGAGGGCGAGGACGGCTTCGCCAAGCGCGCCGTGTTCATCGTGGACCAGAACAACGAGATCCAGTTCTCCATGGTGACCGCCGGTTCCGTCGGCCGTAACCCCAAGGAGGTCCTGCGGGTCCTGGACGCCCTGCAGACCGACGAGCTCTGCCCCTGCAACTGGTCCAAGGGCGACGAGACCCTGGACCCGGTCGCGCTGCTGGCCGGAGAGTGAGCTGACGTGTCGCTCGACTCCCTCAAGTCCCGCATACCGGACTACGCCAAGGACCTGAAGCTCAACCTGGGCTCGGTCATCGGCAACTCCGACCTGCCGGCCCAGCAGCTGTGGGGCACGGTGCTGTCGACGGCGATCGCCTCGCGCTCGGCCATCGTGCTGCGCGAGCTGGAGCCGGAGGCGAAGGCGAACCTGTCGCCCGAGGCGTACACGGCCGCCAAGGCCGCCGCCGCGGTGATGGCGATGAACAACGTCTTCTACCGCACCCGCCACCTGCTGTCGGACCACGAGTACGGCAACCTCCGTGCCGGTCTGCGGATGAACGTCATCGGCAACCCGGGCGTCGACAAGGTCGACTTCGAGTTCTGGTCCTTCGCGGTCTCCGCGATCAACGGCTGCGGCATGTGCCTCGACTCGCACGAGCAGGTGCTGCGCAAGGCCGGTGTGGAGCGCGAGGTCATCCAGGAGGCGTTCAAGATCGCCGCGGTGATCCAGGCGGTCGCCGCCACGCTGGACGCGGAAGCGGCCCTCGCGGAGTAACTCCGCCCCCGCCACGCGCCCCGGGCCCGCCCACCCCGACCGGTGGGCGGGCCCGTCCCGTGCATCCCGCACCTTCGCGCCCCCACGTCTCCGCGGGCAGTCGTGCCGCAGGGCGGTACGGGCGGCGCGCGACCCGGCGCTCACGGGGCGCCGGGTC